>JBKQUS010000165.1:0-11495 GCA_052325505.1 Limisphaerales bacterium | reverse complement strand
AAGTCTTTTATAACCGACAACGGCTCCACAGCGCTCTCGGTTACAAATCTCCTGTGGAATTTGAAGAACTATTAACCTATAAATGAACAGTTTTATCGAGTGTCCACTTTTTCGGGGGAAGTACAGTGGCTGGCTGCTGAGGTTGTAAAGAATCTCGACAGAAGGCTGGCCCCTCTTCGTTTCGTTTCCTGGTTATTCAGCCTTCTGCCTTCTGCCTTTACTTCGACACGGAATTGCATTCCGCCGCCAGCCGACTTAAGCTTGCAACGGATGAGAACTTTGCCGCGCCTCTTGTTTGCCGTCGTTGTGCTGGCGCTGCCTCTGGCAGCGGCGGGCGGCCCTTCGTCCGCCCATTCCACCGACACCAATTCTCTTTTCTGGCGGGTCAAAGAAAAACAGGTCGATGCCCAATTCCAGGACTGGGATATGGCGAAGGTCTTGAAAAAGATCGCGTCGGCCACCGGCTGGAAGGTGTATGTGGAGCCTGGCACAGCGCAGCGGGTTTCAGTCAAATTTAAAAACTTGCCGGAAGACGAGGCCCTGCGGCGGCTGCTGGGCAAACTCAACTATTTCCGGGACGAAACCAATGGCGTCTCGCGGCTGTTCGTCTTCCAGACCGTCTCCGGGGCCGCCACGCAGATGGTCCAGGCCGAGAAAAAGGATTACCGCATCCCGAAAATGAGCTTCTGGTCAAGATGAAGGGCGGGCCGACCAATCTCATCGACCAACTGGCCAAACAGGTCGGCGCCAAGGTCATCGGCCGCAATGATAAAATCGGTTTCTACCGCCTTCAATTCGCCGACGCCGCCTCGACCGACAGCGCCCTTCAATCCCTGGCCGACAACTCCGCCGTCGCCGCCGCGGATGCCAATTATTTGGTGGACCCTCCCACCCCCGTCCAAATGACGCAGGCCGGCGCGGCCCCGGCCGGCCCGTTCTTCAATCTGAATCCACCGGATCTCAGCGGCCCGGTGGTTGGTTTGATTGATACATCGGTCGCTCCCCCGGACCAATTCCAAAAGTACATGCTGACGCCAGTCAGCGTGGTCGGCACACCGGACCCGCCCACCGATCAGCCGTCCCACGGCACCGCCATGCTCGAAACCATGCTGGGCTCGATGGCGGCTGATCCGTCCATGATTCAGCCGGTGATTGTTTATTCAAGCACCCAAAGCACCACAACCTACGATCTGATGAACGGAGTCATTCAAGCCATCAACTTGGGCGACAACCCCATTAGCATCAGCTCGGGGGGCACAGGCAACAGCACGGTGTTTGGAGATTTGATCGCGGAGGCCGAGCAAAAAGGCATTCAATTTGTCGCCTCAACGGGCAATTCCGGCGCAAATCAAAACGATTATCCGGCCGCCTATCCCGGGGTATTGTCCGTCACGGCCTCCGGTCCGAATGGACAACTGGCATCTTATGCCAACGATGGACCCGGGACCATGGCAATGGAACCTGGAAATTCGATGATTGTCTATGGCCCTGAGGAATGGATCGTCCAAGGCACATCGCCAGCCGCAGCGGAGATGTCGGCATTAATCGTTGAGATGGAAAACCAGGATCACATCTCCGTCCAGCAGGCAGCGACCCGCCAAGTCCAGGCAAATCCGGCCCCTCCACCCCGGCCAAATTGACAAGACGGCTTTTGACTATTCCATCGGCTCCAGCCCGATTAGCTGAGACGCCATTTTTTTCGAGCACCCGGATTTCAATGCGCAGGAACGAACGCTCATAATACCATGATTTCCAGCCGATATATGAGGTAGAATTAGGACATGTATGAAAACTCCACTCCTGCTGCCGGGGCTGCTTCTGGCTTTGCTTCTGGCTTCACCACGTTCGCTTCCGGCCCAGGCCACCCTGCCCCTTTATCTCGACACCTTGGAAAACACCTGGCAGGACTGGAGTTGGATACCGGATGATTTCACCAGCACCACCTACCTGCTTCCAGGCTTTACCAACTCGATTAGCGCCACGGCAGACGGCAGTTGGCAGGCCATTTCGCTTGGAAGCGATGTTGTCAATGCTTATCAGGGCATGAACATCAGCCCCTACCAGGATTTGGTTTTTTGGGCGAATGGCGGCTCCGCTGGCGGCCAAAAGCTGGATGTCTTTCCCGGGAACTTCACTGGTGCAGGGATTGGTGCCGATGTTGCTTTGGCACCCCTGACGTCCAACACTTGGACGCAATTCAGCATCCCCCTTTCCACCATTTGCCCTGCCGGCACGACGAATATCGATCGCTTCTCCTTCCAATTGACACCCTACGGCGCGACCGGTGCCTGGTACTTGGGCGACATTTACTTCACCCCCCAACCCGCCCCTGCCTTGGTGGATTTGTCTGTTGATGCTTCACAAATCATCCGCACTGCCGACCCGCGCTGGTTCGGGGTCAATACTGCAATCTATGACGGCTATCTGGACACCTCTTACACTTCCAACGCCCTCACTCAGGCCGGTCTCCTTTCCCTCCGTTTCCCCGGCGGCTCAGAATCAGACCAATATAATTGGGCCACGGGCAAAACCATCACCTACACCACCAACGGAACGGCCACCGCCACGAATAATTACGCTGAGAATTTCGCCAATTTCATGCATCTCTTCACGAACATGCCCGGTGAGCAAGCTTTCATTACCGTCAACTACGGCTCGGGCACCAGCAACGAGGCCGCCGCCTGGGTGCTCAGTGCCAACGTGACCAATCATTGCGGCATTAAAAACTGGGAAGTCGGCAACGAATGCTATGGCTCCTGGGAAGTGGACACGAATACCCCGCCCTGGAGCGCTCACACCTACGCCACCCGCTTCGCCGGCTACTACGCGCTCATGAAAGCCGCTGATCCTACCATTAAAGTCGGCGCCGTTGCCACACCCGGCGAAGACAGTTCCGCCAATTATACTACCTATCCTGCCACCAACTCCTCCACCGGTCAGGTTCATTATGGCTGGACACCGGTCATGCTCAGCACGCTCAAGAGTCTCCACGTCACCCCTGATTTCCTCATCTACCATTTTTACCCCGAATACTCTCCACAGGGAGACAGCGACCAGTTGGTGCTCCAGATCTCATCCCAACTCGCCCAGGATGCCACCAATTTTCGCTACATGCTCAACAATTATTTGGGCTCCAGCGCGACAAACACCGAACTGTGCATCACGGAAAACAACGGAGAAGGCGACGGGAAACAGAGCACCAGCCTGGTCAACGGCTTGTATGTGGCCGACACCATTGGCCAAGTCATGAAAACTGAATTCAACGCTTATACTTTTTGGGACCTCCGCAATGGCCAGGACACCACCGGCAACTACGACTCCACCATCTACGGCTGGCGCACCGTGGGCGACAATGGCTGCATGCACAATCAATCCTCCTGTTACCCGACATATTACGGCCTGAGCATGATGCAATATCTGGCGCGCCCTGGCTCCTCCACGCTCAACGCCACGAGCAGTTACCTGCTGCTGACGCCCTACGCTGCCCGCGCCGCCGATGGCTCGCTCCGCCTTCTCGTCATCAACAAAGATACCAACGCCACTTTCAACGGCCAAATTAACCTGGCCAGTTTTGTGCCGTCTTCATCGGCCACCATCTATTCTTATGGCCAGCCACAGGACAACGCCACAAGAAGCAACCTGAGCCTGTCCCTTCAGCAAATCGCCGTGTCCAGCTATTCCCCGGTTTCGACGCAGTTCACCTACGCCTTTCCCCCGCTTTCGCTGACGTTGTTTAACTTTGCCCCCGCCGCGCCATCGCTGAAAGTGCTGCCGGCTGCTTCCGGTCAATTCGCCTTTCAACTGAATGGACAATCGGCCACTCCTTACGTACTCCAGACCTCCACCAATCTCGTCACCTGGAGTTCCGTATCGACCAACCTGCCGAGCAGTGCTTCGATAGATTTCACCAACGCCATCCCGCCCGCGACTGTTGCCCAATACTGGCGCGCGGTCTGGCAGCCGTGAGAAAACTGACAAGATCACCGCCACAAATCTTGCTTGCGGCGGCCCCCCGCCGGATTACCCTGAATAGGTGATTTGGCTGTCCGATCGTCATTATTTTTTGCTGGCCGTGATGGTGTACGGTCTGAGCACGATTTATTCCCTGTTTTTATGGCGGAAAGGGTTCCGCGTGCATGATCGCGCCAATTATTTCCTGTTCTTGGCCGGTTTCGGTCTGCAAATGAAGTCCATGCTCATGCGCGGCCTGACTCTCCATCAGTGTCCGCTCAACAACCTCTACGAAGCAGTGGCCTTCGTCGATGCGACGATTGTCGGGATCTGCCTGGTCATCGGTCTTTGGCCGCGCTTGCGCTACATCGGCGCCTTTGCCGCCCCCGTAGTTTTCGCCATCGGCGTCTTCGCCCTCATGCCGGGCCTCGACACCCCCGGCGCAAAACCGCAATTCAACCTCGACCTGGTGAGCCTGCACGCGGCTTTGACGTTGCTCTCTTACGGCGCGTTTGGCCTCAGTTCCGTGGCGGCTGCCATGTATTTGACGCAGGAGCACGATTTGAAGTTCCACAAGCTGCGCGCCGTTTTTTCCCTGATGCCGCCCATGGACCGCCTGGAAAAAATCATCAATCGAACACTTTGGGCCGGTTTTATCCTGCTCACCACCGGCCTGGCCTTTATTCCGCTGCTGCTCAAAGGCCGGCCCGAGCCGCGGCTGACCGATGATCCAAAAGTCATCTGGTCGGGTCTGGTTTGGGCGCTTTACCTGGTCCTGCTCATCATGCATGGCCGTTTCCACCAATCCGGCCGCCGCTTTGCCTGGGGCGCTGTCGGGACTTTCGCCTTTGTCCTGCTGACCTTCTGGGGCATCAACTTGTTGTCACCCGCGCACCGATTCTAATCCTCCCATGCCATTTGTCGTCATCGGATTAAGCCATCATTCCTCGCCCGTCGCGGTGAGGGAGCGTTTTGCCTTCCCCGATGCGACCATTCCCGACGCCTTGGAGAAGTTGCGCCGGACCGGCATTGCTTCGGAAGCCGTCATTCTTTCCACGTGCAACAGGGTGGAAATCTACGCCGCGACCACCCTGGCCGAACGCCAAGCCATGCAGGAACTGCGGCAATTCCTTCTCGACCATCACAACTACCGCGAGTCGATCGGCACTGAAATTTATTTCCATGGAGAGGCGGAAGGTCTGGAGCATTTGTTCAAAGTTGCCTGCGGCCTTGATTCGATGGTGGTTGGCGAGACTGAAATCTTCGGTCAGCTCAAAAAGGCCTACGAAACGGCCTTGCAGCACAACCAGACCGGCCCCCATCTGAACAAGGCCTTCCAAAAAGCATTCAACGTGGCCAAGCAGATTCGGACCGAGACCAACATCCAGCGCGGCAACGTCTCCGTCGGTTCCGTCGCCGTCGAACTGGCGCGGAAGATTTTCAGTTCGCTCGACCAGCACCAGGTCATGATCCTCGGCGCGGGCGAAGCCAGCGAGAAAACCGCGCGCGCGCTGCTCAGCCGCGGCGCCCGCAGCATCATTGTCTCCAACCGCTCCCACGAGCGCGCCGTGGCCCTGGCCCGGGAACTGGACGGGCGCGCCATTCGTTTCGAGGATTGGGCCGCCGAATTTCCCTCCGTCGATATTGTCATCAGCAGCACGGCGGCGCCGCATTATATCCTGGACCGGGTCAAACTGGAGCCGTTGATGAAGCTGCGCCGCAACCGGCCCCTGTTGCTCATCGACATCGCCGTGCCGCGCGACATAGATCCTGCCGTCAACTTCCTTGAGAACGTCTTTCTCTACGATATTGACGATTTGCAGGCCATTGCCGACGACGCCCTGCGCCAGCGCCAGGAGGAAGTCGCCCGTTGCGCCGCCATCATCCGCCAAAAAGCCGGAAGTCTCATGGCCGCCGCGCCCCTTTCGGCCATGCATCAGGCCAGCGCATGACCCAAGCCACTATTCTCATCGCCACACGCGGCAGTGCCCTGGCCCTGGCCCAGGCTAATACGGTCCTGGCCGAATGTTCCCGAAAATTCCCGAAATTTGCCTTTGCGCTCAAAATCATCAAATCAACCGGGGACAGGCTGCAAGCCATTCCCATGTCGCGCATTGATGCCACCTTGCCCCGCGGCCTCTTCACCAAGGAACTGGAAGTCGCCCTGCTCAAAGGCCGGGCGGACATGGCCGTCCATAGTCTGAAAGATCTACCCACTCAACTGCCTGACGGCCTGATACTGGGCGCGGTCGCAGGAAAGCGTGCGGACGTGCGCGACGTTCTGATCTATCGCGATGTCTTCAAGCCCAAAACACACTTGGCCGATTTTCCGCCGGGCTTGGTCCTGGCCACCAGCAGCACGCGGCGCAAAGCGCAGATTTTGGCGCGCCGGCCGGATTTCAAAGTGGTGGAAATTCGCGGCAACGTCCACACCCGCCTGCAAAAACTGGCGGGCCAGGCCGGTCTCGATGCCACCATCCTGGCCGCCGCCGGATTGGGCCGGCTTCATCTGCAAATCACCGCCGGCGGACGTTTGAAAGGCGAGGGAGCGCCCCCTGGTCTGGCCGTCACTATTCTTGACACCGACGAGATGCTGCCCTGCGTTGGCCAGGGCGCGCTCGGCCTGGAGATTCGGGAAAAGGACGAACGGATGGCGGACATTTGCCGGCGATTGAACCACTACAAAACCTTCCAATGTGTGACCGCTGAAAGGGCGTTGCTGCGCGCCCTAGGCGGCGGCTGCCAGACGCCCATCGGCGCTTGCGCGTCGGTTGAAGACGGGAAACTTTGCCTCCGGGCCGTGTCCTTCCTGACGGACAAACCCCGCCGCGCCACGGCCAGGGCGCCATTGGGTGAAGCGCCGGCCCTGGGCGAACGGGTGGCCGCGCGATTGATATGAATTTCATCAAGGCCACCCGCAATTATGAGAAATGGCTGGGCCGCCATATCCGGCTGGTCCAAGCGGATCTGACGCTGAAGCATGATTATATGGCGGATTCCTTTTTCGCCTTTTTTCGGGGAACATTTTATCGTTGGGCGCAACTGTGGCCGGAGGTGTGCGCGCCTCTAGCTGGCGCCCCGGAGGTGGTGGCTGTGGGGGATTTGCATGTCGAGAATTTTGGCACGTGGCGGGACTCGGAGGGCCGGTTGGTCTGGGGCATCAACGATTTCGACGAAGCTTTCCCCATGGCTTGGACAATCGACTTGACACGCTTGCTGGTCAGCGTCCATATCCTCTGCCCCGAAGGGCATCTCAAGATCGATGCCAAAGCAGCGGCGGAGATTGTTCTGGGAAGCTACCGCAAGGGGTTGCAAGCCGGCGGCAAACCGTTTGTGCTCGCCGAGGAACAAACACCACTGCGCGAAATGGCGCGGGACCGCTTGCGCGACCCGGAGAAATTCTGGAGGCATTTGGAGAAGCAGCGCAAGGTCAAATCGGTGCCGCGCAGCGCGCGCAAGGCACTCCTCTCCGCCCTCCCGGAGTCCGGCGGCCAGGTGCGGTTTGCGCGTCGCGTGTCCGGGGCTGGCAGCCTGGGTCACGAACGCTACATTGCCATTGCCCCGCATCAGGGCGGACGAATCGCGCGCGAAGTCAAGTCTCGCGCGCCTTCGGCCTGCGTCTGGGCCGGCCAACGCGGCAGGAAGGATTACTACCGGCGCTTGATCGAAAAGGGCGTTCGTTGCCCTGACCCTTTCCTGACGTTGACGGATGAATGGGTGTTGCGGCGGCTTTCGCCGGACTGTTGCCGCCTCGAATTGCCGGATTTTCCCGGGCGGTGGAATGAGGAAGCGCTGCTGGAGGCCATGGGCTGGGAAACGGCCAACATCCATCTTGCCGACCGCAATGCTGCCGCCATCCTGAAAAGCCTGGGGAGAATCCGCGCCGCCTCCTTCAATCAATGCGCCGCGGACATGGTCAGCGCCCTCCGTAAAGACTGGAAACGCTGGCAGGCGGAAAGACCCAAATAGGGCCTCTATCCGTTCTGCTCTTCAAAGTGGTCCACTTGAAAGCGCTGCAACATCACCGCTTCGTCCGTCTCGATCCAGCCTTTCTTGCGCGCGATGTCCAGTTGCTGCGCGGCGGTCTTGACGTCCGCGATGCCCGGCAGCAACAGTCCGCGGCGGCCGTCCTCGGTGGAAACAATCAGGCCGTAGCGCGCGGGATCAAGATCATCAGCCGAGGAAATTTTTTCCATCGAGTGCAGCACGCTCACTTCAAAATGCAGGTTGGAAAGTTCGCCGGCCTGCACCGGTACAAAGCGCGGGTCTTGAAACGCCGCCAGACGCGCGCTGCGCCAGGTTTCAGCCACGACATTGGCGCAGGCGGGAAGGATTGTCCCGGCGCACCCGCGCAACTTTCCGCCACGTTCGTGCAACGTCACAAAAACCGCGCGTTGCGCGCTGAGATATTGACCGGTGGCCGCTGGCGGAGGCTCGGAACTGCCGCGCAACGCCACCGTGACCGAGTGCCGGGCCAGACCGGACAGAATTGCGCCGTCGTGGGCTGGAGTTGGCTGCGAATCGGCAAGATTTGAGTTATCCACGAAGAGGATGGCCACGCCATAACCGACGCCGAACGGCCCTTCGTAATTGAGAACCTTGTGGCCGGTGCTCCTCCACCCCGCGGCCGCCGCCGCCACCAACGTCGAGTCCACGGCGTCTTCCGCCGCCAGTTCCCGCAGTCCTGGATTGATTTTCTCAATCTCATGGTAATCGCCTTCGCGCAGCAGATGAATAAAGGTTTCGTCAAATTGCCGCGCCTGCGGATGAAATCCACACGGAGCCTCCGGCGTCAGACGGTGACTCATGTCGCCGCTCGCCACGACGGCCATGCGGCGATGGGAGGCGCTGGCGGCGGCGGCGATGGCTTCTCCCAGTTCAACCAGCCCGCCGCCCTCCGGGTAATTCAAACTCAGAATAACCGTCGGTCCGGCCCAGCCGGCCCGGGCCAGAAACCAAAGCGGCACCAGCGCACCGTGATCGAGAGGCTGGTCATCAATCATCCATGTCGCCAGACCGCGCACCTTGGCTTCGGCGATGATGGCGTTGGCCAACTGCGTGTCGTTGGGAAGGCTCACTTGGGCGTCGGGAGCATGAAACTGGGCGAACGAGCCGTGCAGCTCTTCCCCGGCCCAAACACCGAAGGCCCGCGGCTGGCGCGGCGAGTGCGGCGAAATCAACACCAGCGCCTCCGGCCGGGAACCCATCACCCGCTCTGCCGCATCGCGCATTGCCTGAGAACTCGCCCGTGCTTCGTCACCCTTTTTGCCGCCAACGTCAGGCACCAGGACAGGCGCGTGAGGCATCAAGACGGCGCACACCACCCTCGCCGTCTCCTTCTCCCGCGACGGCCCCGCTGATTTCCCAACCACCGGCTTGGATAGAATGTTTTTTGTCATAAACCCCTCCGCATATTTCCCGCAAGGCGCGTGGAGGGCCGCTTATTTCCTTTGATAAGTTCCCATTAATTGTCCTTCGGCGAGGACATGGCCGTCCATCGCCTTGAGCAAATCCTTTTTCGTGACGCCGGGCTTGAGCTTCAGCTCCGTGTCAAGCGCATACAGCTTGAAAAAGTAGCGGTGCGCTTTGCCGGGCGGCGGACAAGGCCCGCCGTAACCGATGCGCTTGTAATCGTTCATCCCTTGCTTGGCGCCATCGGCCAGTTCCGGCGATTTCGGCACCCCTTCGGAAAGGCCGGCGGTGGCTGGGGACAGGTCGTAAATCACCCAATGCACCCAGGTGCCGACCGGCGCATCGGGATCGTCGCAAATCAGCGCAAGGCTTCTCGCGGCGGGCGGCACGCCCGACCATTGCAGGGCGGGCGAAAGATCCTGGTTGTCGAAGGCGTGCCGCTGCGGAATCGGCTGGCCTTCGGCGAAGGCGGTGGTGGTAAGGTGAAGTTTCATGGCGGCTCCGTTGCTTGGTGAATTCTCAGCAGTGCAGGCCGTAACAAAACCAACCAGCAATCCCGCGGCGAAAAGCATCTTTATTCGCTCGCTCATAATGGGACTGTACCCCCGCCCCCGCCATTGCAAAGAAAAAAGAACACAGGCTGCTTCTAATACGCGCTTGCCAGCCGGCTCCAAGCGCAGTTATCATATCCCCTCAATGGCAGGATAGCTCAGTTGGTAGAGCAGAGGACTGAAAATCCGAAAACGCCGGTTTGGCTATCTTTTGCCTTTTGGCACTATCACTGATTTCCCTCGTAAATTCAACGGTTTGCACCCTTTCACCTTTTGCTCGGACTGACGGCTTTTTGCTGCATAATCGCCGTCAGGGATGCAAAAAGGGATACAATGGAATTCGTATTGACGTACTTGGGGCCGCGTCCCTAACGCCGGTCAAGGGGTGACGAGTTGAACCTCTGGAAAATAGGATTTAACGCGATCCGGGTCGCGGGTGACCAACTTCATCCCTTCGGCTTTGGCATGAGCACCTATCAGAAAATCCGGCAGTGGCACACGGTTCTCAGGCTTCTTTCCCTCCTTCTTCAATCGGTCCAAATAGATGGCAAATGCTTTTGCGGCTGGAATCGCCGCTGAAACCGGCAAGGGCACCAACTTCAGCCCCAAGCCTTCGAGCAAAGCGGGGACAGCGTCACGATTCTCGGAGCGCACTGACGCCTCGCTGACAACGATGGTATTCACGGCCCCTCCTTCGCCGCCTTCCTGGACTGCTGCGGCAATTTGGCGCTTGGCCCAATCGTGAAAAGGGCTGTCGGGGTCGCGGGCATCAATGACAACGCTGCTGTCAAACAGAATCACCGGGTTTCCTTTTTGATTTCATCCCAGCTTTTCGTAAACCGAAGCGGACTGCTTTCGATTGCAGCCATTGCCTCTGCAAAAGTTGGCTTGCGGCGTGGCAACTCAACTTTCCGAAGCAAAACCTCATTGTCGCCAAGGACTTCCGGCTCGTAATAGTCACCGGGCCGAAGCACGGAAACCAGAATTCGATGCGCCTCATCTACTTTTACAGCGTTCACGAGAGCAATCTACCATCAAACCGGGAGTCTTTTCAAGTCTGGCCTTGCCGACAAATCAACCCCGGCGCGAGAGCGATGGCTGTATGGAAAGGCGATTGATCGGGGGTCGTTTCTGGGGCGAGCAATCGCGGTGCGCCGCGCGGCGCCAGAGCGCAAAGGCAACCTGACTCGGCCCTGACGCCAGCCAGCATAACGCGGAAACAAAGGTTCGCAAGCGCATCCGCCGAAGCCAAAAACACACCCCTAAAAGCAAAGGGAAAAAGGGGAAATAACAGAGGCCCTGCGTCTGCGCTTTGGCCCAATTGTATCCTGGCGGTTTCCAAACTGTGTCCAAGCCGTGTCTAGCCGGTGACTGAACGATGTCCCGGTCGCGACCAATTCGCGGCCAAACCCTGTCCATCCAAATCTCTAAGCTTGCTTAGAGGTAAGGCGTGCGTGCGAAATAATGATGGGATAACAATGATTGTTCGATATGAACATAGAGTCGTAAGACGAACCTGCGGTTCCGTCCGCAGTAGCTTATCGGCACTGGCGTGGCTGGCAACGGCCGGGTCAGAAGCTG
>JBKQUS010000164.1:0-22988 GCA_052325505.1 Limisphaerales bacterium | reverse complement strand
CACCCGGAGCGAACCTAAATGTGGCGGCTGGCATAATTGATAGTGGGCCAAGACGGCGGGGGCCTTCTGTCGAGATTCTTTACAACCCCAGCAGCCCGCCAGATGGAAATAAAATCACTTTGAGTCGCTTTGAGTAGTATGACCGGCTTAACCATAGATGTTTTTGTAAGGCGTTCCTGTGTAGATCTTTGCATACAATTTGGCCGCCAGAGCACTGGTTTGATTTGAGGAAAGGCTGAAGCCTGAAGGCTGAAGGCTGAAGTTCTGAAAAACCACGAAAACGCAGGAAACGAAGATGGGCCACAGCTCAACACGGATTTGACTGTGACCCGGTGTGACCGGCTGCGACCGGGTTTGATTGGAATCATCTTTTTGGCTGGAAATCAAAGCGATTGCCGCTGACCTGCCGGGGATGCGCATACAGGAAGGCTGAAAGATGAAGGATGAAGGCTGAACCGCGAACAAACTAAGGTTGGCCGCAGAATCACACAGATTTTCACAGATTGGTTTCATTTCACCGGCGCAGTCTCATTGGGATTAGGATTATGATTCGCCCGCCTCCCGCCCGACATGGCCGTAATTGGTCATTCATTACATGAACACTACAGTTAACGCATTGTTTCGTCAATAGATCTTTAGAAGAATTATTTAAAAAGATATGATATATTGATTAAAATGGGCTTAAGGCACTGCGCATCAAAGACTTGGATAGCCGCAACCATGAAGCCGAATCTTCACGCCAAGACGCAAAGATGCGAAGGAGCAAGGCCGGGAACATGTTTCGGGTGACAGTCAGGTCGCGGCACGCTGGCGATAAACGATCAGGAGGTTATCCAAAAACGAACCAAACTATGGGTTCCCCCCCCAGCATGGAAAGTTTGAATTAGGAATTAAGAAACGGAAAAGCGGCGTCGGTGGGCTGTGGCGGCTAGAGCAAATGCGAATATCCTGACCCCATCAGAAAATCAAATGGATGAAGCAAAATGGACAAAGCTATGGTGCGACCCCTTTGACCCCTTTGACTGGTTCCCGCTGATTGAAAGGGCAATATAAACACGGGCTTTCCACCACGACGCAGCAATTATGGCCACTTCCCATTTCCTTACCGGGCCATTTTTTCCCAGGTTTTCTTCCAAATTGATCGCCACATTCCCGGAACATTGCCATGGAACCCCCGGTTTTATTGGCATTTGATTAGTGTGCTTACCTGCAAAGGTCGCGATGGCATGGGCTGTGCTTACCCCTTGGCAATAGACATGTCATGATGAAAACTGCTGAACTAATCGAAACCGAAAAGCACCATGTGAACCCTACAGGTGTCCGATTGACGCCTGACGAGGCGATCAAGACCGTTGTCGCGAACGCCCTGACCTACTGTTCTCGTGGCCGGAAGCTGAATCGACTTGTGGAAGCCGTGGGCGAGGTCGTCCGGAAGGATGTGCCCGGTGTGTTCATCGAAGCTGGGGTTGCGATGGGTGGATCGGCCGTGGTTATCGGAACCGCCAAACCGCGAGAAAAGCAGTTCAAATTATACGATGTGTTCCGAATGCTGCCTGCGCCCGGCACCAGGGATGAACCGCGTGCCCACCAGGTTTACCACCAGTTCCTTGATGGCCAGCGCACTGATACGATAGATCGCAAATACCTCGCGGCGGTTGCCGCGGGGATGAAAGAAGCCGTCCGGAGCAACCTGGAAGCCCATGGCATCCGGCTCGATGAGAATCACGTCGAACTGATCGCCGGGGATTTCAAGGATACCCTTCACGTGGAAACGCCGGTAGCGTTCGCGCATATTGACTGCGATTGGTACGATTCAGTCAAAATTTGCGTCGAACGGCTGGCTGACCGAATCTCGCCTGGTGGGCTGCTTGTCTTCGACGACTACGCATCGTTTTCGGGTGCGAAGCAGGCAGTTGACGAGTGGCTCGCCGTGGATCGGCGCTTCCGCTTGCGGACTATGGGAGACCACGGAGACAATGCCGTTGTCGAGCGGTTGGCCGACACCGTGTAGGGTGCAGAAATTCGTCCGCTCACGTTACGGATTGTAAGATGCGTTTTGAATTCGCCCCTTTCGCCAGCCCGGGTATATTATCGCCGATGAACGGCACCACCCAGAATTCGGCCAACCCGCTGATCAGCAAAATCCGGCAGCTTTTCAGCCGCGATCTGGCGCTGGAAAACGACTACCTGCGGCAGGAGAACAGGATTCTGCGGAGCAAACTGGGCGCCCGGGTGTCTTTGACCGAGGCGGATCGACGAGTTCTGGTGAAGTACGGACTGCGGATTAAGAAACGGAAAAGCGGGTTCGGCGGGCTGTGGCGGTTAGAGCAAATGCCAATATCCTGACCCCATCACGGCTGCCTCCCGTTCGTCCCAACCTGCGGGTTAGGTATCGGCTTCATTCTCTTCAATGAGATTACCCCGCCCTCGGCGTCCAGCCGAAATGCACACGGCACCGAAGGTGAGGCCATCGAGTCTTTGGTCCCATACTCCAGGCCGGAGAGCAAAACCGTGCCCTGACTCTCAACCATGGAGGTAATGTATCGAACGCCCTTACCACCGATTTTCTGAAAAAAAATCGGACGCAGCATACCAAAGTCTGTGTCGGAGCCCTTGAGCACGGAAATGAATTGGTAATCGAAGTTACCCCCGTCAATAAACTCCATACTAAACAGAACGACAACCACCTTCTCGCGGGACCCCTCGGTGTCCAGAACCGTGGCGAGAACCCGCCGCCCCTTCTGAAACTCAACGCCGTTATAGACAAGGCACATCTGGCTGATGTGCTTTCTGAGACCATCCTGAACGAGATTATCCTGAATGAAGTCGCC
The DNA here is from genome assembly GCA_052325505.1 of Limisphaerales bacterium. GTDB lineage: Bacteria > Verrucomicrobiota > Verrucomicrobiia > Limisphaerales > Palsa-1400 > DASRLE01. Next base: position 20,157 of record JBKQUS010000164.1, on the reverse strand, counting down.
CAAAACGGACATGGCCACTAACACTACGGCGGATATGGTAAGGAGTTTCTTCATGATCTAACGTTCAGTATGCGTCGATCAGATTGCTCATTGAAACATAAAAATCAAGATCCGCAGGGCGGCACCCTTTCGCCTCCTTCTGCATTTTTGACCCCGCTTTGTCAGAAGGGATGGAACCCGGACGGCTCGTCAATCATTCAGGCCGCCGGGGACAAGGGGCATTGATCGGAGTCGGGTGTTTGTGGCGTTGAATATGGCGTTGCCGATGGCAGGGGCGATGCAGACGATGGGGGTTTCTCCCGCGCCCGCCGACGGCACGTCCTTGCGGTCGATTAAAACGACTTCGATTTTGGGAAGGTCGCTGAAGCGCGGGACGCGGTAATCGGAGAGGCGCGGGTTTGTGACCATGCCGTTTTCAAATTCGATGGCCTCGAAGAGCGCGCCGCCCAGGCCCATGACCAACGCCCCTTCGACCTGGTTCTTGAGGTGATTCGGGTTCACGACTGCGCCGCAATCGAAGGCGCTGACGGCGCGAAGCACTTTGACCTCTCCACTGTCCTTGTTCGCCATCACCTCGACGCAGGTCGCAAGGTAAGAGCCTTTCTCTGTGCCGAGAGCCAGGCCGATGCCACGACCGCCGCCGCTTTTCGCGCCGCGCCAGCCAAAACGCTCCGCGGCGGCTTCCAGAACGGCGCGCAGGCGGGGCTCCTTCAGGTTTTTGAGGCGAAAGTCCAGGGGATCCATTTTAACCGCGGCGGCGAGATCGTCGATGTGTGATTCACGCGCGAAGTGGTTCGCTGTCGCGGCCAGCGCGCGATAGGAACCCTGCCGCAACGGGGAATTCGAGCCGTGCGATTGACTGATCTGATTCGGCACGTCGTAGGGACAGTTAATGCCCGAGCCGCCGGAGTTGTAGTTATGAAATTCCCACGCCAGGATTGAGCCGTCGTCGCGGACACCGGCGTTGACATCGATCACTCCTGCCGGGCGGAAATAGGCCCAGGTGAATTCCTCCTGTCGTGTCCAGACGAGCTTAACCGGCTTTCCGGCGGCTTTGGCAAGGCGCGCCGCCTCGACCGCCGCTTCGCCGGTATGTTTGCCGCCGTAGCCCGCACCCGTGTCCGGCACGATGACGTGGATGTTTTCCTCGGCGATGGCAAACGCATCGGCCAATTCCGAGCGGACGCCAAAGGGCCGCTGTGAACCGGTCCAAACGGTGAGTTTGCCGGCCTCCCAGGATGCAACGGCTGTGCGGGGTTCCAAAGGGGTGTGGGCGATGTAAGCGACGGTATAGGTTGCCTTCAGCTTGTGGGAGGCGGCGCTTAGTCCCTCCTCGACCGAGCCGATATGCCTGCCTTCGCCGCGTCCTCCACTTGTCGCGCCGGCGGTCTTGCGGAGATAATCGAAAAGCTCCGCGCTGGAGGGTTGCGGCGTGGCGGTCCATTTGGCCCGAATGGCTTGCAGCGCATGGTCCGCGCTCAAAGCGTCCGGTGCGGTGACGCCGATGAAATCGCCATCGCGCACCAGCTTGACGCCGGGCATCGCCTCCGCCGCAGCGGTGTCGATGGAATCGAGCGACGCGTGAAAAGCAGTGGGCCGCAGCACCCGGCCATGGAGCATTCCGGGCAGGCTCATGTCGGACGAATATTTGTGTTTGCCGGTGACAAAGTCGCGGCCATCGACTTTTGGCACGGAGGCACCGGCAATTTTCCAGTCAGTTGCCGGCGTGGCGGAGGACTCATGCGTGACCGACTTGACCAGCTTTTGGCCTTGGGTCAGCTCGCCAAAAGTAACCGCCTCTGCCCCGCCGGCCTTGGAAATTTTTCCATCGCCCAGGACGAGCGAGGCGCGATCAGCCTTGAGATGATCCGCAGCCAGATCCAGCAACGCTTCACGGGCGGCGGCAGCGATCTTGTGCAAACGCGACGCCATTTGCGGGGTCGTCTGGCTGCCGAAAGTGCCCATGTCGTAGGGCGTCAACTTCGTGTCCGCCATGATGATCTTGATGGAGGCCACAGGCGCGCGCAGTTCTTCGGCGACGGCTTGAGTGAGCGAGGTGCGGATGTTCTGGCCGACTTCCGCTTTGCCGGTGAAGACCGTCACGATGCCGTCCCTGCCCACGTGCAGCCAGGCGTCGATCTCGCTGGGAACCGCGCCGCCGCGTCCGCCGCGCCGCCGCGCGCCGCCCGATTCCTGGGCAAGGGCAGGAGCCGCCACGCATAACACCACCAGACCGCCGCCAAACCGTTTGAAAAACTCGCGCCGGTCCACCCCAAAATGGCGGGGCCGTTCGAACAATTCGTAGCGTTCAGGCTCGATGACCAGTTCCTCAGTGACGTTCATTTTGCGTCTCCCGGGGGTTTATTGGCGGCTTGCTTGATGGACGCGATAATTCGTTGGTATGTGCCGCAACGACAAACGTTGCCGTCCATGAAGCGGATGATTTCGGCCTCCGATGGGTTCTTGCGTTTGCGCAAGAGAGCAACGCCGGCCAGGATCATGCCGGAAGTGCAATAGCCGCATTGAAAAGCGTCATGGTCGAGAAAAGCCTGTTGCAACGGATGCAGTTGGCCCACCGGCGCGAGGCCTTCAATGGTGATCACCTTGCGCCGGCCCACGCTGCCGACAGGAACCTGGCACGAGCGGGTGGGCGCGCCATCCAGCAACACTGTGCAAGCGCCGCATTGGCCTTCGCCGCAGCCATATTTTGTCCCCGTCAGATTCAGGTCGTCCCGCAGGACGCTCAACAAGGTGCGCTCGCCCTCGGCGTCGATGGGGGCGGTCTGGCCGTTGACATTCAACTCTGAGACTTTGGGCATGGTGATCTGTTTGCCGCCAGCACCTCTGGCAGATAATAAAATGGCCCTGACGCGCCGCGAAATCCAGCGCATTTGCTCCACTTCGGCGCGAAATAACCTTGCCGCCACGGGAGTTGAAATTATCCTGCCGCAATGACTTCTCGCGCTGAGATTCTTTCCCGATTGCTCGATCCCGGCATCATTCCGGTGATTCGCGCGGACAATGCCAAACATGTGATGCCGGCCTGTGAAGCGCTACTCGCGGGCGGGTTGACTGTGCTCGAAATCACCATGACCACTCCGAACGCCCTGGCGTTGATCCGGGAAGCCAGCCAGCGCTTCGGCCAGCGGGCCATTATCGGCGTCGGCACGGTGATGACGGCAGAGATGTGCCGCGCCGCGACCGAGGCGGGGGCGAGTTTTGTAGTGACGCCGGTCACGCGATTGGAAATCGTGCAGGCGGCGCACGCCGCGGAGCGTGTGATCATTCTCGGCGCGTACACCCCGACAGAGGCGCAGTTGGCATACGATGCCGGGGCGGATTTGATCAAGATTTTCCCGGCGGAACGGGCGGCCTACATCAAAGCCATCCGGGGGCCGATGCCGCATTTGAAGATCGTTCCGACGGGCGGGGTGAATTTGCAGACGGGGCCGGAGTTTTTTGCGGCAGGCTGCGTGGCGCTTGGCGTGGGGACCAGTTTGGTTTCTCCGAAGATTCTGCGCGAAGAGAATTGGACGGAATTGACGCGCCTGGCCGGGGAATTCGTTGCCATGGCGCGAAAAGCGCCGCGCAAGTGACACGCCTTCGCTTGGAAGAATTTACAAAACCGTGACAATTGGTCTTGCGGCCCCGGCTAAGTTTGCGGGTAATAAAGCGAATGGAAAAAAAGTCGTTGCCGGCAGCATCAGGCCGGCTTGGATCACGGAAACAATCGTTTCTGTGGCAAGCGGTCCTCATCCTGCTGCCGGTGGCGCTGATGGCTGGTTTTGGTTTCTGGGCCATCCTGCGGGAGCGTAGCGCGGTTGAACAAGAGGCGCGGCAACGGGCGAAAGAAATAATACAGGCGCTTCCCAGCGACATTGGCCGGATTGCCGCCAACCGGTTGACGCAATTTGAAGGTCCGAAAAATAACTGGCTTGTTTCGTATCTGCAACTGGGCATAGCGGCCTGGCCGGATAATAAAAACCGCAAATGGATTTTAGGTGACTCAAACGAATTACGGATGATCACAAACGACTTGGCGGCTTTGCGTTCGGCGTTGCCCGAATGGCAAACCGGGCCATTTCCGCTGGTGAGTTTTTCGCTGTATACCAATGGTGACATTGCGTTTGGACATGTAACACCGCTACGCCCACCAACATGGCTGGTGACCATGTCCACCAGGCAGCATGAGGCATGGGCGGCTTTTCAGAGGGCGGCCTGCGCATCTGAATCGTTGTCCAACCTAGCCGGGTCATTCGAAGTGTTTCAGCAGACTCAACCACCGCCATCCGCCCTCGCTTGCGCGGAATTTATCCAGCTTCGTGCCGGGTCATCATCCTTATCCGCATCCAATGCCATCAATCAACTGCTCGGATTTGCCGACCGTCATTACGGCGTTATCTCGGACAGCGGGGTGCCGCTGTCAACTTTGGTTTTGGCCGAAGCTTTGAAGCGGGCGCGGGGCTGCGGACCGACCGAGCAGCTTTGGGAAAGGCTGCAAGGTGAAGTCTCTTCCCCAAGCGCGCTGACTTCCATCTTGTTGGATGAAGCCGGGCGTTTGGTTGCCAAGGACGCTCAATTATCAGAGGCGGTCAAAGCCATGCACATTTTACTGGCTGACAAGCAGGCGCAAACCGAACTGGCCGAAGCCGTGAAACGAACCGGAAAAGTTACCGGCATCGCGGCCACGAATCTTTGGGTGACTGCCATGGACCGGCGCTGGTTTTGCATTTTAAGCCCCTCTGCATGCCAAGGCTGGACCTCGATATCCAATCATCCGGTTTCAACGATCACGGCGATTACGGAGGTGCAGTGCTATCCCCAATCACTGGTCACGCGGGGATTTGCGGATGCTCTCAAGGATGCCAAGATCTCATTGCCGGATTATTTCAGCATTTCTGTTGAGTTGGAAGGCGAGCCGGTTCCGCTGCCATCACCCTGGAGCAAACCGGGCGACGGCAAACCGGCCGGCGACATTCTTGCGGAAGCACAATTCCAAATGTCACAGCGCGCAGGAATGAGGATACGCGATTCCGATAACCGACAGGAAGGCATGAAAGCCCATTTGTTAGCGATGCCCGACAGCAGACAAGAAGACAAAGACATCTTTTTTGAGACCATGCAGGGCCATCCGCAGTTTGTTGTGCAGATCCGGCTGACTGACCGGAAACTGCTTTACGCAAGGCAGCGTCAGCTTCAGTTCATCTTCGGGGCGCTCATCGCGGCTTCGGCCCTGGCGGCATTGGTTGGTTATGTAGCCGCATACCGCGCTTTCCGACGCCAGCAGCAACTCAGTGAGATGAAAAGCAATTTTGTCTCCAGCGTCTCGCACGAACTGCGGGCGCCCATCGCCTCCGTCCGGTTGATGGCGGAAAATCTGGAGGGGGGCAAAGTCCTGGAGCCGCAGAAACAGAAGGAGTATTTCAGTTTCATCGTGCAGGAATGCAGGCGGTTGTCGTCGCTGGTCGAGAACGTGCTCGATTTTTCGCGCATCGAGCAGGGGCGCAAGCAATATGAATTCGAGCCGGCCAATCTGGTGGCGCTGACGGAGACGACGGTGAAGCTGATGGAGCCATACGCGACGGAAAAAGGCGTGAAATTGGAAATGGAAACGCGTAATTGCCCACAACCAGCCGTAACCATCGAATTGAGCGTGGATGGACGCGCGCTTCAACAGGCGCTGGTCAATCTGATTGACAATGCTGTCAAACATTCGATCCAGGGGCAGACCGTTACGGTGGGAATTGAAAGGCAGGACGGGCCTGCAGCGGGCATGGTCCGCCTGTTTGTTTCCGACCGCGGCCCGGGAATTCCAGCGGCGGAGCAGGAGAAAATCTTCGAGCGTTTTTACCGGCGCGGTTCCGAGTTGCGCCGGGAAACGCAGGGCGTTGGAATCGGCTTGAGCATCGTGAAACACATTGTCGAAGCGCACGGCGGGCGGGTGACGGTGCAAAGCGAACCCGGCCGGGGCAGCCGCTTCACCATCGAATTACCGGTGACGAATCAAAATGAATGAGCGGATTTTAATTGTGGAGGACGAAGCGCCCATGCGCACGGCGCTGGCTGACCTGCTGGCGGCGGAAGGCTACCGCGCGCTGACCGCCTGTGATGGCGGGAGCGGCTTGGAACGCGCGCTGGCCGAAAAACCCGACCTGATCCTGCTTGATGTGATGATGCCCAAGCTGGATGGGTTCGCGTTGTGCGCCGAATTGCGCCGCCTGGGCAACGTCGTGCCGGTGCTGATGCTCACAGCCAAAGGCCAGATTGAAGATCGTGTCACCGGCCTGGATGCCGGCGCGGACGATTATCTCGTCAAACCATTCAGCACCGATGAGCTTCTCGCACGCGTGCGCGCGCTCCTGCGGCGGGTGGAGCGGAAAACCCGGCGGACGTTGAAGTTGAAATTGGGCGATTTGGAAATTGACCTGGCGCGGCAGACCGCGATGCGCGGGAAGAAACGGGTCCATCTGACGGTGAAGGAATTCGCCATGCTGCGTTTGATGGCCGAGGCGGAAGGCGAACCCGTGACGCGGGAGAAGTTTCTGGACGTGGTCTGGGGCTACACGGCGTTCCCGACGACGCGCACGGTGGACAATCACATTGCCAGCCTGCGGGCCAAGCTGGAGAAAAATCCCGACGCGCCGCGCTGGCTCAAGACCGTTCATGGCGTGGGCTACCAACTGGAGTTGTAGAACGATTTTACATAAGCATGACAATTGGACCACGAAGATGTGGCAGGCTGACATCATTCAAACTATGAAAACGAAATTATGCATGGGAATTTTCATCCTGGCGGCGGCGCTGGCACAGGCGCAGACCAACGAGCTTACCGTACTCCTACAACAGGGGTTGTTCGAGGAGCAGGCCAACCGCAACCTGGACGCGGCCATTGCCAGTTACCAGTCACTTGCCGCGCAGTTTGACAAAGACCGGCAGCTTGCGGCCACGGCGGTCTTTCGGATTGGGGAGTGTTATCGAATGCAGGGCAAAACCAATGAAGCCGCCGCGCAATACCAGCGCATACTGCATGATTTTTCCGATCAAACGGCGCTGGCGACTTTGAGCCGGCAGAATCTGACGGGCATGGGGGTCACCACCACACACCATTTCGTCGAAAGTCTGGCTGCGATTGCTGCAAGAAACCCGGCTGATGCAAACGCCGAAGGAGTGCGTCAGAAACAGAAGGAACTGCTGGAGGAGCAAATCAAAGTGGTTGAACAGGAATTGCATCTACAAGAAACGCGGGTCAAGACAGGGCTCCTGGTGCCAGAGGCGACACTGTCAACGCAGCAGAAGCTGCTCGACCTCCAACGGCAATTAGTGGCGTTGGAAGGAGATCAGGGGGTGTCACCTCCCATGACTGCTGTCAGCGATGAAGAAGCGCAAGAAATCCTGCGTATCAAACAGATGCTCCAGAATAGCCCGGACTTGATTAATGCGACGTTGCAGGGAGAGGATCCGCTGCTCGTCACGGCAGTTCGTTCCGGCTGGATGTCGGCGACGAAGTTGCTATTGGAGAATGGGGCGATTCTCAATCCGGAATCGCCACGCCGCCTCACCCCGCTTACTGCGGCTGCGGCTGGGGGCAACAAGGGGATAGTCGAATTATTGCTCTCCAAGGGAGCAAACATAAATGCCCTGGACGGCGTACACGGCTGGGCGCCTTTGCATTATGCCGTTTATTATGGATTAAGAACGCTTGCAGAAACACTGCTGGGGCATGGCGCCGATGTCGATGTCCGGAGCGATGATGGAAACCGCCCGTTGCACCTTGCAGTCGATAAAGGCTTCACGAGCCTGGTGGAACTCCTGCTGGCCCACAAGGCCGATATCAATGCTCCCGGTAAAGGCGGAGAAACACCGCTCTTCGAGGCCATTCAAGGCAATCGCGTCGAAATGGTTCAGTTCCTGATCTCCAACAAAGCCAACGTCAATTTCAAAACCGAATCAGGTGAGACGCCATTGCTCTGTGCGGCGGGAACGAAAAACATCAATATCGCAATTCTCAAGGCGCTGCTGGATAGCGGGGCTGACGTGGAAGCAAGCGCCGGGGGGCATCATCCTCTCGATCTTGCCATCAACCGTGGCCGGGCTGATCTGGTGGAATTGTTGCTTCAGAAAAATGCGGATCCAAATGCCAGGGGCCGATGGACGGTGGCGGTGGAGGAAGGTCCAGGAACTTGGAATTATCTTGACCGTATGGTCACGCCTTTAATCCTGGCGATTCCCCACAACAATCCCGATGGACAATCAAAAATCGCCGAGATTCTTCTACAGCACTCCGCGAATCCCGATCTGACGGACGAGGCTGGCGATACGCCGCTGGATTACGCGATACGCAACGTCAACACCAACACCATTGCTGAATTGATTTTGCATCATGCCGATGTCAATGCGCCGGACAGACAAGGCGACCCGCCGTTGGCTTATATTTCACGCTTTGTGAATGACCCCCTGAAACAGCAGCAAATAAAGAACATGCTGATTCAGGCCGGAGCCAATGAGGATTACCAGCGGCGCGGGGGGATTTTTATAGCGCAAAAAGGGACAGGCTCAATGGGGAACAAAGTTTTTTCCAAGGGCACGAATTCGGCCAATCGATACACGCTGTTCGAGTTGATCGCGAGCGCTTATGGAGGCCAGCACGGAGGCCACACCGGATTTCCGCAAGGCCCTAATTGGGGTTCTCCCGCCATAGCCTTTCCCGATCTTGCCCATATTACAATCAACCGGCTAAAGGTGAACGGGAGCAAAGAGGAAATCGCCGTCGATTTGGATGAAATCCTGAAGTCGGGGGATTGTTCGAAGAATCCTTGGCTGGAGTGGGGAGATATAGTTCTCATCGCTGAATTGGATCACCATGTCGGCGAGGGTTGGCCTGGGATATCCCAATCCGAACGGGACACCCTCGGAAAATGTTTGATGCGAAAAGTGAAAATGGTCGTCAAGGGACAGACGACGCAGTTCACTTTGCTGCCGCCAATTGTAGGGTGGTATTGTTATACCGCGGCTGGTGAGCCGATGGGAGAAACATGGTTTCAGGGCGGCCCATGTATTATCTCGTCCTCCCTGGCCGCCCTTTTGAACGGCGAAACCATCTTGTATAGCTTCGACCTCCATCAGGTTGTGCATGGCGCGAACGTTCTTCTGATATCGTCCGATCTCAGTCACGTGAAGGTGACCCGGCGCGAATCAGAAGCCGGCGGGCCTCCGCAGGTTATGGAGTTTAACCTAGAGACTCAGCCGACCCCAAATGTCGAGCTGAAGGATGGGGACGTTATTGAAATTCCGGAGCGGGAGCAAAAATAGAATTGGCAGTCTCACCCTGCCTTGCGGCGGAAGACTTTGTAGGTGGCGGCCTGATCGACGGGCTTGATGACCATCTCATCAATGTTTACATGGGGCGGGCGGCTGGCGATCCATACCAATGTTTCGGCAATGTCTTCGGGCACCAGCGGATGCACCCCTTCATAGACTTTGTCGGCCTTGGCGGTGTCGCCTTTGAAACGCACGGTGGAAAATTCCGTCCTGGCCATGCCGGGATCGAGCGAGGTGATACGAATGCCCGTTCCGTTCAATTCCAGGCGCAGGGTTTCGGTGATTTTCAGTTCGCCCGCTTTGGCCGCGCAGTAGGCCGCGCCGCCTTCATAGGCATAACGGCCCGCCACGGAACCGACGTTCAAAATCGAGCTGCCCGCATCTTTGGGCATCAACGGCAGGACGGCCCGCACCATGCGCAAAACGCCGAGTACGTTGGTTTGCAGCATAGCTTCCCAATCTTCATCCTTTCCCGCAGCCACCGGGTCCAAGCCGAGCGCCCCGCCCGCGTTGTTGATCAGGACATCGACGACCTTCGTTGTGGCGCGCGCCCATTGCGCAAATTCCTCGACGCTGGCGGTTTTGGTCACGTCCAGCGCGTGAATAGAGGCCTTCTCCGCGCCGGCCTTGCGGGCTTCGGCGGCGACAGATTCGAGGCGGTCCAGGCGGCGCGCACCCAAGAGCAACTTGCAATGTTGCGCGCCAAACGCCCGCGCCGCAGCCGCGCCAAATCCACTCGAAGCGCCCGTAATTAGGATCGATTTGCCAGCCAGTGAGAAAGCCATACTTTAGCCTTTAGCCTTCAGCCTTCAGCCTTTAATGTGGTTTGTCAATGGCGGCAAGAATATCAAAACCGTTGCGCTTCCGATTTGAGATCGGGCTGGTGGAGCAGGGCCTGACCCGGATCGCGGGAGTTGATGAAGCGGGACGAGGACCGCTGGCCGGTCCTGTTTTTGCGGCGGCCGTCATTTTCCCCACCGAATGGATTTTGGGCAAATTGCCCAAGCCGCTGAGGAAGGTGAACGATTCCAAACAACTCAGCCCGGAACTGCGGGAGGAATTATTCGTGGAACTGACGTCGCGGCCGGAGATCCAATTTGCCGTCGCGCAGGTGCCGGAGCAAATGATCGATCAGATCAACATTCTGCAAGCCACCCATCGCGCGATGAACCTGGCCTTGGCGCAATTGAATCCCGCGCCGCAGCATGTGCTGGTCGATGGCCTGCCGGTGTCCTCGATGACATGGCCACAGACGGCCATAGTCTCGGGCGACGCCTTGAGCTATTCCATCGGCGCCGCCAGCATTCTGGCCAAGGTCAGCCGCGACCGGTTGATGGTGCAGTTGGACGGGCAATATCCGGGCTATGGTTTCGCCGATCACAAAGGTTACGGGACGCCCGAGCATGTGGCCGCCATCAAAGCGCGCGGCCCCTGCCCGATCCACCGGCAATCCTTTGCACCCTTTCGACTGGCGCAGAGGGATTTGTTTGGCGGCTAGCTGAATGAGCCTGCTCGAACAAATCCGTTGGTGGGGCAGCAAGAAGGAATTGCCGCTGACCGCGATCCACGGCCAGTTAGGGGAACGGGCGGCGAAGAAGCATCTGCAACAGCTCGGGCTGAAGTATCTCACTGCCAATTTCCGTTCGGCCCGGAGCGAGATAGATCTGGTTTTCCGGGACGCCGATTGCCTGGTGTTCGTCGAGGTCAAAACCCGGACGGAGGGGGGCTGGGTGCGTCCCGCGGGGGCGGTGAACAGGCGGAAGCGCCTGTTGTTGACGAAATGCGCCTTTGATTATTTGCGATTGCTGAAAACCCCGCCGATTAAAATTCGGTTTGACGTTGTGGAGGTGCTGCTGGAGGACGGCGCCGTGGCCGAGATCCGCCATCTGCCCAACACCTTCACCCTGTCCGCGCCATATCGGTACGGATAACTTCAGGCAAACTGCGGATGGCGGCGGAGCTTTTCCCATGTTTCCGGGGAAAGACGGGTCTGGCGATAGACCGGTTCCCAGAGCGGTTCGGCACTCTTGGAAAGGCGCGCCCGCCGCAGCCAGGAGGCTGGCAAAGGCTCATCGATCAATTCCAGCGTGTTGGCGGCAATGGTGGTTTCCTCCTTCTCCCCCGTGGCATGGCCGATGCCAACGTAGAAGCCCGCCAGCAGCAGCGTCACGCGCAACATCGTGCTGCGGGAATAGGTCGGCATGGCGCATGGGCGGCCAAGATCGAGGGCGCGGAATAAATCGGAGAAGAGCGGCGCGGTCCACATTTCGGGATTTTTGGCGGGAGAAAATGCGTCAAACATGATTGCGTGCGGCGCAGGGGCGGGGCCGGGCCGACGCAGGAATTGGGGGAAATCGCCCAGGCACAGCCGCCATTGGACGGATTGTTGCTGATGCTTGAAATCGGCGCGGCCCGTCTCCAGCAGCGACTGGACGGCGTTTTCATAGTGCGCCAGATAACCCAATTCCGCCGCGTGACGCAGGGCAAATTGCAGCGGCGCGATGGTGCGGTCGAAGCTGATGACATGGAGGGAACATGGCAGGTCGCTGGTGGCGCGCAGGGCGGTGAGAACATTAGCCGCCGCGCCCAACCCGACGTCCCAAATAACGAAATCGCCGGCCTGCGACTGCACGCGTTCGCGCAGCTTGAGTTGATTGACGTAAAGCGCCTGGGCCTCGGCGGCGGGACCCACCACGGGGTGGAAGGTTTCGCCCTCCGCTTTTGAGTGAATGCTGAACGTGCCGTTGGCCAGCCGGACGAGCTGGTAATCACCGTCAGACATCTTTTTCTCGGGAAATGAACTTGGGCACATCTCAGTATTTGGCAGGTTTAGAAGAGGAAACCTATTTCTGGATTCCCCTCTCCCTTTCCCTCTCCCCGCTGGCGCGGGGCGAGGGGACGAAATCCCCAGGTTGTCAATGTTCCAGCAAGTGAATTGGCAGACATGACTTTAGCGCACTCGGGCCATGAGGGCGATACCGGCGCCGCCGAACAGGATGTTGGGCAGCCACGCCGCCAGCAGAGGAGGGAGGTAGCCGGCGACGCCCAAGCCGACGGAGACGCGTTGCAAGATAAAATAGGCGAAGCAAATGAAAATGCTGCCGGCCACGCCAACAAATACATTGTGCCGGCCGCTGCGCGCGCCAAAGGGCAGGGCGATCAACACCACCGCCAGACAGGTGAAGGGCGCGGCGATGCGGCCCTGCAGTTGCGTCATGAGCGAGGGCCACTTTTTTACCCGGTCCAGATGCGGATGCCAGCGGAGGTAGGTGTGAAGTTCGCGGATGGAGAGCTGCGGGCCTTTCGCGGCCTCGGTGGGAGTCAGGGCGCTGACTTTGATTTCGGTTCTAATCGAGGCCGGTGTTTCGGAGAAGGGTATGTCAAAAAAAGTGTTGCTGCTCTGGATTGCGGCGTCGCCCGCCGCCCGGTCCCATCGTTCCACGTTGTAAAAGCGCCAGAGATCGTTGGTGTAAATGGCGCGTTTGGCAAAAACCATGTGGGTTGAACCGTCGGGTGTTTCCCAAGTGACGGTAGGCCCGGCCATTTCAGAAGTGGCTTTATTGAAACGGATAATGTTCCAATGACGCCGGTCTCCGTCGTTGTGGAAGTCCAGCCTGCCGGTCCAGTTGCGGTCCTGGCCGGGATTCTTGCGGCGTTCCAGGATTTCCTTGGATTTGTCGGCCGCGCGCGGCACCCACAGTTCGTTGAGGGCGAAGACCGCCAAGCCGCCAATGATTCCCACGACCAAATAGGGGAGGGACAACCGCCAGAGACTGACGCCCGCCGCGCGCATGGCGGTGAGTTCGTTGTGACGGCTGTGGTTGGTCAGCGCGTAAAGACAGGCCAGCAGCAGCGAAACGGGGATGACCTGGTCCGAAAGAATTTCCGGCAGGGTGACGATGTAATACTCGACCACATCGAAGAAAAGCAGGTGTCCCTCCTGGAACTTGTTGATCTCGAAGATCAAATCGAACGCGACGTAGAAGATGAGGAACCCGCCCAGACAATAGGCGAATGGCACCAACAACTCGCGCAATAAATAGCGGTCCAGCAGACGCACAAGATTCCGTTATTTTGGCGGCAAGGCCGAACGGATGAACGCGGCCAAGTCATGTTTCAACGCCACCAGCGAGGGTTGGTTGACGTACATCATGTGGCCCGCCTCGTAATAGCCCATGCTGACGTTGGTCTGGAGGCCGGGCGGCAGGCCCATGTGATCGAAGGTGTAGCGGGTGGCCAGGTAGGGAGTGGCCATGTCATAATAGCCGTTGGCCACAAATACCTTCAGGTAGGGATTGTGCGTCATGGTCCGGCGCAACGTCTCGGCCACGTCGAGATAGTGGTTCCTGGCGTCATTGTAATCCCAGGGTTGCACCTTGCCTGTCAAGACTTCGTATGGCAGGTCGCTTTCGAATTTGAGTTCGCGGCGGACATAATCATTGAGCGTGGCTGTGAAAGGCCCCAGCACCGACGTGAAACTTGGATCATACTCCGCGGACTCGCCGACGGCGTCGAGGTCCGACCCCGTCAGGCGCCCGTCGTAACGTCCGAGGGTAAGGCGTTCCTTGCGCAGCAGTTCCTTGAGATAGCGGGAGCCCTCGACACGCAGGTTGGCCCGGTCCACATAGTCCTCGGACAATCCGGTGAGGCGCGCGACTTCCCGTACCACGCGCTGCCGGTCCGGCGCGGAAAGGGCGGAGCCTTGCATGAGGGCGCGGCTGTAATCACCCAAGGCGTACTTCTCCGATTCCAGCAAAGCTTTCGCTCTGTCAGCCTGCAAATCCGGCGGCAGCTTTTTGTGGAACCAGGCCACGGCGGTTTCCGTGGGCAAGTACAGAATGAAGGGAAGGTCGTTGCCCGGGTTGAAACTGATGGTGGAAAAGTCCAGGACCGAGGAGACCAGCCCAATGCCGTTCAGGTACATGCCAAAACGGCTTTCGAGATAGCCAGACAACCCCGCCGCGCGCGTGGTGCCGTAACTTTCGCCGATGAGGAATTTGGGCGAGTCCCAGCGTTTGTAGCGCGTGGTGTAGAGGCGGATGAAATCGCCCACGGATTGCAGGTCCTGGTCCACCCCGTGGTATTTCGACGCGTCCCCGACCGGCACGGCCCGCGTGAAACCGGTGCTGACGGGATCGATGAAGACGAGGTCGGATTCATCCAGAAGGGAATACTCATTGTCAACCAAACGGAACGGGGGCGGCGGCAGGCTGCCGTCCTCCTTGAGAAGGACGCGGCGCGGGCCAAGCACGCCCAGGTGCAGCCAGACGGAGGAGGAACCTGGGCCGCCGTTGAAGGAGAACGTGACCGGCCGCTCGCCGGCATTGGTGGCATCCAGCTTGGTGTAAGCGACAAAAAAGAACGAAACGTGCGGCTTGCCCTCCTCGTCCTTCATGACCAGGGTACCCGCCGTTGCGTTATATTTGACTGGAAGGCCATTGATGGTGACCGAGTTGGTGGTTTCGGAAAGATCGTCCTTGGGTTCCTTTTTGTCCGAGGCGGCGCCCCTGGCCCCTTCCGTTTTATCCGCCGCCGCAGCTTTGGCCCCGTCCTTTCTCTGTGGCGGGGCATTTGTCGCCTCGTCCTTTTGCAGTGAGTCGGACTTTTGGGACGCGGATGCGGGGGCGGGTTCCTTGTCGTCCGCGGCGCGCAGAACGGATGCGGCGCAGCAGAACGTGGCGACGGCCAGGAGCGGCAATGAGGCGGCGAAGAGCGATTCAAATTTCATGGCAAAATGTTGGTTCGAGTGAAAAAATAGTCAAATATAATAAACACGGGCCAACCTCCGGTGTCACGGGCGCCCCTTCATGGCGCGGACAAGAATTTTAACCCTGGCCCGGTCAACCGGATTTTCTATGCGGCCATTCTTTTTGAGGGAACTGCCCACAATCGCGCCATCAATCCACGGAAGAAAGTCGCGCGCGTTGTCCGCGTTGAAACCGCTGTCGATAAGGAGCGGCGCTTTGGGGCAAGTTTTGCGCACGGCTTCAACGTCAGCCGTCGAGGCCGGCTGCCCGGTGCCGGGACCAGTGACGATCAAGGCATCGGCCTGCCCGCGTCCCCAAGCGTCGCGCGCGGCGTCCTGAACGGGCTGATTGCCCAACGGAACGGCGTGTTTGACATGTACATCGGCCAGGATTTGGGTTTGTGGACAAAGATGCGCGCGAACGCGGACTGTTTCCCAGGCACGGCCTTGGAGGATCCCCTGATCCGTCAACATCGCGCCCGTGTGAACGTTGACGCGGATGAAACATCCATCGCAAGCCGCGGCCAGACCCAGGGCGGCCCGCGCATCGTTGCGCAGCACATTGTAACCGATGGGCAGGCGGATGGCCGTCCGAATCGCCGCGCCGGCCCGGGCCATGGATGCGATGGTTTCCGGCGCAACGGCCCCGCCGGTGAAGGGAATATCGCCAAAGTTCTCGATAATCACCGCCGACGCACCTCCTTCTTCATAGGCGAGCGCATCCGCTACCGCGCGACTGAGGACATTCTGCAACTCCCCGTCAAATCGTGGCGATCCGGGCAGCGGCCGCAAATGGATGACGCCAATCAAGACCCTGCCGCGTGACCAATCCAATTTCATAACCGGCGAACGCTACAACAGAGGTTGATGAAAGGCGAGATTATGAATTGCGAAGCGATGCTTGAAGTGGTGGCAGGAGCCGGAATTGAACCGGCGACACAAGGATTTTCAGTCCTCTGCTCTACCAACTGAGCTATCCTGCCAAAGTTATTGCAATCACGTCATTTGCAAAGTTGATTTGACCCCGTATAATCCCGTTTGCATCCCTCCGTTGTATCCCGTATATTCTCCTTGATGAAAGCGACATACGAGGTCACGACGGATGCGAAACGAGATCGGCACTTGTCCACGGATGGCAAGTGGCGGTCCTTCCCGCGAGTTCCTAATTTGCTGCAATACGTCATTGCTGGAACATATTACGCACGCTGTAAGATCAATGGCAAGCCCGTTCGCGCCAGTTTGGATACGGACGTTTTTTCCAAGGCCAAGCAACGGCTCCCGGACAAGCTAAAAGAACTGCGAAAGCCCAAGGTTGAAGTCGGAACTTTCGCCGACGGTCGAGTAAAATTTGAACAACAGACAAATTGCGACCACACGCTGGCGGAATTGTCGAAAGTCTATCGGCTCCGTTGTGTCGAACGGCTGCGCAAATCGTGGCCGGACCTCGACGCGTGGAAGGTGGACACCATCACGGAAGACGAGTGCCGCCAATGGGCGCACCGCTACGCTGAAAAATACTCGGCCCAATTCTTCAATAATACCCTCAACGTGTTCCGGCAAATTCTCGGCCTCGCCGGTCTTGGCCGGGATGCAAATCCGGTCTATAAAATCAAGCGCCTTGGCGTACGCTCAAAACCCCTGGAGCTTCCCACGACCGACCAATTTGACCGATTGTTGAAGGAAATCGAAACATCGGGAGCGGGCCAGGCGAAGGACTGTGCCGATCTGGTCAGTTTCCTGAGCTTCACCGGCTGCCGAATCGCCGAAATGAAACAAGCCCTCTGGCGCGATGTGGATTGGGACCGCAACGAAATCACCATCCATTCCGTAAAACGCCGCGCAACCAGCAATGCGTCGCTTACGCGGGTCATCCCGCTGATTCCCGCATTGCGGCAGTTGCTCGAAAGGATGCGAGCGAAACATCAGCCGCAATCCGACGACCGGATTTGCCGCGTTTCAGAATGCCAGAAGTCCCTCACAAGGGCTTGTAAAGTCGCAGGCTGCGCCCGCCTCACCCATCATTCATTGCGCCACCTTTTCGCCACCCGATGCGTTGAGAGCGGCATTGATATTCCGACTGTGGCTCGCTGGCTTGGCCACAGCGACGGCGGGATGCTCGCGCTCAAAATCTACGGCCACCTCCGCCGGGAGCATTCCCAAAGCATGGCCGCGAAGGTGACTTTCGGAGCCGACACCAACCGCATCGCAGAATCACGTACAACTGTGTTTGCGGAGAAGGTGGCGAAACATTAGGATACCGGCGTATGACGACACGCGATTTAATCCAGAAATTGAAAGGGGTCGAGGGCATCTCCGAAAGCCATGAGATTTATTTGAAAGCACCTGGTGGTGGCCAGTGGGGGGAATTGTGTCTGCGTCGGGTGACGAGTGAGGAAAGGCAAATCGCTGGAATCAAACCTGAGCGGTTTGCTGTGGTAATCGCTGCCGAGGGCGATGCCAAACTCAAGGTAAAGTCGCTGATAGACAACCTGCGCGGATTACCAGAAAGTTCGGAAGTTTATGCGATGCACTACGCAGACGCAGGAGACGGGCAGCTTGGAAACCTGATCTTAATCGGCCTGGCGTCCATGCATGAGGATGGGGACTGCAAGAAGGTGGTTGCGATTTCGGCACAAGAGATTAGCCCCAACAACCCAACATAAACTTGCTAACGCTGGGCATTATCTGTTGCACGTTGCACATCCTCGTTCGGGGACTGCGCTGGTATCGGGTCTCGGATGTTTGCGCAATCGGTGTTTATTCTGTAGTATTTACAGACCTGCCTGATCCCAACTCGCCACAGTGCGTGAGCATGTTAAAGGAATTAGCGCAAACTTACGAAAAAGAAATTCGCTCGCGTACCGGCTCGGTTGGCAGACTGTTTCCTGGGCTGCACTATCATGTGCAGTGGATGACAATCGTATTGGCTCCGGTGTTCATTTGGATTTCCGGCGCAAGCCGTTTATTCGTCCTGCTGCCGATCGGAGCCTGGTTTGGGAGTTGGGCATATTTTCATTTTCGAGGCTGGCGATGGCTTCAGGCTGGCTGTTCGCGATACAGAATTCGGTCAGACTCCAGCACCAAGCGCGTTGCGGATTAGAGGAATTTTGGGGCCAGATTCGGCGGTTGTCCTGTATTTATTGTGCCATCGGGGTTTAGACAGTGTACGTGCGTAAGGTGAAGCAGGTCTAAACCCACGGACGTAGCAAAGGCCACCAGTTGTGGTTTCCGCTGGTTTCGCACCAGAAAGCACGGACTGCCGCTTATCCCTCCGTGTGGATTCGGCGAGTCTTGCAATTTTGGTGACTGGTCGTATATAAACCTCATTTGCGAAATGTCTGCGATTACAGAAAGGCCGCTCAAATCAGAAACATTTACTCCGTATGCGAACCTTCCAAAATGCACGCCAAGCTCGGTTTCTGAACGGAACCGCCCTGGATAACCGATAAACGCGAGCTTTTCTCCCTTGTGGATGCGAGGAGGTGGATTCAGGTTCAACGGATAAAACTTACGATCACCACATGCCCCTTGGAGCGACGCAGCATCAAAAGTTGCAATATCAAGTTTCGGATCTTGGTCGATAGGCGCAATGGAATCAAGGACGACGGGCGGTTTTCGATCAAGACAGATAAGCATTCTCAACTCAGAGTCGCTTTTGCGCAGATTTTGATAGTCATCCCAAACGTGACAACATGTAACCACGAGCTTTTTCTTCCCGGTATCAACCAGGCCAAAGCTTCCGTTTGCAACCACATTTCCAACCGCCGTTTCAAGAGAACGGGCAAAAAACAAGGGGCCACAGTACGGAGAGATCTGAGGTTCAATGATAAAACGCAGATCGAGTTCATTCGACGTAAACATTTGTTCGTAACTAATGCCCGTCGGGGTTCATCAGGTCGCCCTGATCCGATTCCACTGCCGGATGCGGCTTAAACTGGCGAACCAAACGCTGCGCTTGTGCAATTTGGTCAGTTGTCATCTCCAATTCAATCTGCGGCAGAGTTTTTGTGGCTTTGGTGTATCCTTGAGCCGACGAGAGGCTGACCCATTCATAGGCCGCAATCATATCTTTGCTCAAGCCGTCCCCATTGAAATAGCAAGCACCCAAATTGAACTGCGATGCCGCATGGCCTTGATCGGCCGCACTGCGAAACCACTTCACAGCCTCAATCGCGTCTTGAACGAGGCCGGCGCCTTTATAGTAAGCAACACCGAGGTTGTATTCAGCCCCCGCATCCCCTTGCTCGGCGGCTTTGCGATACCACTTCGCCGCCTCAGTTGTATCATTGGCGACGCCCGATCCGATAGCATAGCAGACGCCAAGGTTGCGTTGGGCGCGCGGATGCCCTTGCTCGGCAGCTTTGCGATACCAGCTAAACGCCTCCGCATAATCTCGTGTCACGCCAGTGCCATTATAATAGCAAACGCCAAGATTGGATTCAGCCTTTGGATTGCCTTGTTCAGCGGCCTTGCGGTACCAGCCTGCGGCTGCTGCGACATCTGCGACAACGCCCTCGCCTCTTTCATAACAAACGCCAAGATTATATTCTGCGACTGCGTCGTTCTGGTCGGCGGCTTTCCGAAGCCAACGCAGAGCCTCGACGTAATCCTTGGTAACTCCCTGACCGTTGCAATACATCAGACCGAGACCGCATTCTGCCCTAATATCTCCCGTCTCCGCCTTGGTACGCATTTCGGCAAGGTTGTTGAGGCTCTGGGTTGGCCCTGCGTTGGTTTCGGTCGGCGATGGGGACTGTTGGGCGCTCACTGAGGCCCCAATCAGCCCTGAAAGTATCAATGCTGGCAAGTTCACCTTCACGTCAGTCAGACTAGCCGGTTTTCGACTCCTGACAAGCCAAGGTTCAACTTGGGTCCGAGACTTTTATTCCGATGTTGGCCAGAATTGCGGACAAATGCCGCGCAATCACGGTGCGCCTTGGATGTGGTGGATACATGGAAATCTCATGGTCGGGTAAGGAGGTGACGTTGCCGCCACCCCCTCCCCTCAGAACCGGACGTGACAGTTTCCCGTCATCCGGCTCAAGCCGCTACGAAACCCCGCTATCGCGGAGCCGGTGGACTCGACGGTTTCA
>JBKQUS010000163.1:0-12405 GCA_052325505.1 Limisphaerales bacterium | reverse complement strand
GCCGCGAGCCCCTGAATATCTGAGAGATAATTTGACGACATTTTCACGCTTAGAATCTAAAGTCATGCAAATGACCGTTGGAGCAGATAGTCAATTTGCCTGTCCGCCAGCTTGTCCGTTAAAGCCGCAACGGCGGTGGCGGGGTTGTCGTGCCGATTTGTCTCACCAGAATCCCTCCACAAGCGGGACGACGGCGGAGGTCCTCGGGACAAAGGCGGCATCAAACCCCACTCAAAGCGAATCGCACCGGGTCGCACCAAATCGCAGTGATTTTAATGAGGATGCCGCTTTGATTCCTACCGCTGATGACCGGATGTTCCCGCTTATTCTCGCATTCCCGGAAGAGAGCGACAACACTATGAAACACGAAAACTGCGTTTTGGATCGTTTTTCCACGTTTCAACCGGAACAGGCTGCCTGCCAACGTGTTCCAACGGAAAGGCATCCCGGTGCTTCGTGGCGATTCGTGCTGATTCGTGCTAAATCGTGCTAAAAAACAAATGAAAAATGTGGCTGGACTTGAATCTGTGGCAGAAATCTGGCGAGTGGATGCTTGGCTTCGTGGACTGATACGGTTTCCAGACGGATTTACCTTGAAGGCAAGGGCGGTTTGGTGCTGCAATGCACCCAATAGATGAAGACCACCTGCTCCATGGCAGAGCTTGGACACATTCTCCACCCGGAGGATAACGGCAGCGGGACCGCGCTGACGCGGGGAAGTGAGGCGCGGCCATGAGCGACAGGGAGTTGGTGCGGATCATTAGTGTCGATGACTCTCCCGATATACAGGAGGTGTATCAGAAGCTCCTCGTTACGGATGAGGTGGCCCCCGGGGAGAAGACTTCGGGCCAAATTGAGGCCGGGGCGTCGCCGCCGTCCAGGCTCCCCAGCTTTACGGTCGATGCCGCGGGCAACGGCCAGGAGGCATTGGAGATGGTCATCCGGGCGCACGGGGAGGGGCGTCCCTACGCCGTGGCTTTTGTCGATATGCGCATGCCGGGCTGGGACGGCATCGAGACCATCGAACAGCTCTGGAAGGTCGATCCCTCTTTGGAGGTGGTCATCTGCACCGCCTTTATTGATTTTTCCGCCGATGACATCGTACAGCGCCTGCACCGGGCGGACCAGGTGCTGCTGCTCAAAAAGCCCTTTGAGGGCATCGAGGTGCGGCTGCTGGCCTTTGCCCTGGCTGAAAAATGGCGTCTGGTCCGCGAATCAGAATCCCATTTCGACAATCTTGAAGCCCTGATCAAGGACCGGACGCGGGAGTTGGAACAATCGATTGCCCAGATCAAATCCTCGGAGAACCAGTATCGGCTCCTGTTTGAAAGCAATCCCACGCCGATTTGCACCTTCGACCAGGAAACGCTGGCCTTTCTGGCGGTCAATGAGGCGGCGGTGCAGCATTACGGGCATTCCAGGAGCGATTTCCTGAAGATGACCTTGCGTGACATTGCCTTGCCGGAGGAAATTCCCGGCTTCCTCGACAAATTGTCCAAGTGGACGCCGGACACGGCCTGCTCCGGTGTCTGGCGGCATCGCACCAAGAGCGGGAAGCTCATCGAAATGGAGATCACCTCGCACCCTTTGGGCACGGAGAAGCAATGGTTGTCCCTGGCCGTGGACGTGACGGAACGCCTGAACCTCGAGGCCCAATTGCGCCAGGCGCAAAAGATGGAGTCCGTCGGCCAGTTGGCGGGTGGCATCGCCCATGATTTCAACAATCTTCTGACGGTCATCAATGGCCACGCCAGCCTCATCATGACCGGCGAGAAGCTGGGGCCGAAGACTGCCGAATCGCTCAAGGAAATCTCCGAAGCCGGCAAGCGGGCCAGCGCGCTCACCCGGCAGTTGATGGCTTTCAGCCGCAAGCAGGACTTGAATCTGCAGACGCTGGATTTGAACGGGATTGTCAATAATATCACCAAAATGCTAAGGCGCATCCTCGGGGAGGACGTCGACCTGGAGACGGACTTTGCCCCGGAACTGCCCCCGATCAAGGCCGACCTTGGGATGGTGGAGCAGGTGCTGCTCAATCTGGCGGTCAATTCGCGCGACGCCATGCCCCGCGGCGGCCGGTTGCGCATTGCCACCGCCTGCGTGGCGCTGGACGCGGCGGGAGCGCGACAAAACCCGGAGGCCGTGCCAGGGAGATTTGTGCGCCTGACCTTCAGCGATACGGGCTGCGGCATTGCGCCGGAGAATTTGGGGCGTATTTTCGAGCCGTTTTTCACCACCAAGGCGCTGGACCGCGGCACGGGCTTGGGCCTGGCCACCGTCTATGGCATCGTCAAACAGCATCGCGGCTGGATCGAAGTGGCCAGCAAAGTTGGCGAGGGAACGGCCTTCAACATCTATTTCCCCGCCTCGGCCGAGAAAAGCGGGGCGTTGCCCATGTCGCAGGGGGAACAAGAAGTCATGGGCGGGACCGAGACCATTCTGGTGGTGGAGGACGAGGCGCCGTTGCTCAAGCTGATGCATCACATCCTGGAAAGCTACGGTTACAAGGTGCTGGAATCCTCCAACGGCAGGACCGCCCTGGAGATTTGGGAGGGGCACAAGGCGAAGATTGATTTGTTATTGACAGATTTGATTTTGCCGGACGGAATGGCGGGGCCGGAGCTGGCCAGAATCCTGCAGAAGGCCAAGCCGGACCTGAAGGTGCTTTACACCAGCGGCTATAACAACGAGCGGCTGGCCAAGGAATTTCCACCCGGCACACGGGTGAATTTTGTGCAGAAACCCTTCCATGCGCGCAAACTGGCCGAGGTGGTCTATGGCTGCCTGAACAGCAAATAGTCGCTGGGAAGACTTTGCCCGCTTGCAGGGCGAAAAATGGCTTCTTGACAGTCCGGACCCGGCATATTTCGCCTGAAAAAGGGGCTTTTTTAGTGTTTTTTAACATTTCCGGAACCTTGGCACGTTTCCTGATACGCAAGCTGTCAATGAAAAGCATTTTGGTAATTGACGATACGGAAGAGGTGAGAAATCTGATCGCCACAGTGCTGACCAATTACGGCTTCACCGTGCGCGAGGCGGCGAACGGCAAAATGGGCATCGAAATGATTGCCGCAGAGAAGCCGGATTTGGTCATTTGCGACATCAATATGCCCGCGATGGGAGGTTACGAAACCCTCACCGCCGTCCGGGAGTCTTCCGACACGGCCACCATTCCATTTATTCTCATGACCGGTTCGGTCAGCCACGACGGTTTTCGGCGCGGCATGGTCTGCGGCGCCGACGATTACCTGGTCAAGCCGTTTACGGCTGACGAATTGATTGAAGCGGTGATGTCCCGCCTCGTCCGGCATTCCGAACTGCAACTGGAGGCCGACCGGCGCGCGCAGAAGCTGCACGAATACGCCTCCCATTATCCCTTTCCTGAACTGGCCGGAAGCCTTGACGATACGGTAGGCTCGGCTGTGGCGTAGTCTGGCTCCCTTTCGAAAAGCCTGAAAGAAAGTTTGAACGTTCATTGCTGGAACCCGTCAAATCAGTGTGCCTCGGAAACGGGGCTGAGTGGGTTTTTATGGTTTTTCCCATTCGGTTGCTGTTCCGGGGTTATAGGGTCGAGTAACATAGTTTGTTGCTAGCCGGACGCCGCAAAGGCGTCCGGCCTCGATCCAATCTCTTCAGCGACGCGATTTCGTGTGCGATTTTTGCTTATTTTTCTTTATAAAACGGCACGGCAGGTTGCAAGGCGGTTTGGGTCATTCCTGCCTGTACGTTCAGGGGCAAGGGGCAATAATTTCCCGATCAACACCCTGCAATCCCTCTAAATAGCCTGTTTTCAGTCCTTTTCCACACTGGCATAGCGACTGCTAAATCTGGGAATGGTCTATGGCTATGATTGATGCTTTATTCTGCGATTCAAACTATTTGGCCGCAAAAAAGATGCTGGATGTCAACGTCCTGCGTCATGAAGCCATTGCCAGCAACATTGCGAATGTCGAAACGCCCAATTACAAGCGCCTGGATGTCTCCCCCTCGTTCGAGAGCCAGTTGAAGCAGGCGGTGGCAAGCCGGGATGCCGAACAAATCTCCGCCCTGCAACCGGAGTTGGCCGTCGATAATCAGGCCGTTTCCGGGCGCAACGACGGGAACACGGTTCAGTTGGAAACCGAAATGTTGAAACTGAACCAAAACATGGTGGAACACTCGCTCGAAACCCAGTTGGTCAGCGCCCAGCTCACGAAGTTGCGCCAAGCCATCACCGGCAACGTCTAATCTATCTATGATCCAACTCCTCTCAGGCATCGATAGCACCGCCTCGGCCCTGGATGCCGAACGGGTTCGCATGGACGTGATCTCCGAAAACATTGCCAACATCAACACCACCAAAGGCCTCGATGGGAAGCCGTATCAGCGGCAGGAAGTCGTGTTTGAATCCGTGCTGAACGCGCAACAAAATGCCGACCGCAATGGTGCTGCGCCGCAAACAACCCAGGTCGTTCGCATTGCCAAGGACAACCGCCCGCCCCGGATGATTTACAATCCCTCGCATCCCGACGCCAATGCGCAGGGCATGGTGGCCATGCCGGACATCAACATCCATGAGGAGATGGTGGATATGATCGCCAGTTCGCGCGCCTACGAAGCCAACATCGCGGTGGTCAAGAATGCCCGTACCATGGCCATGGAGGATCTTTCAATCGGCAAACACTGATAGCGGAACCCGACATCCATGGACGCTCTTTCAGCAATAAAAATGATGGCCAGTACGCAGTTGAGCAGCCCGTTGGGCGAGACGACCGCGCAGAATGGCATCGTGCCGTCCATTGCGCCGCAGGACCTGGAGAAGCTCAATTCCGACCTTGGCCCCCAATCCGCGACCGCGGCTGCGTCGGGCGGTTCGTTTCAAAATTTGCTCGGCAACTTCGTGGGCGAGGTCAATGCCAAGCAGGTTGCGGCCGGCGATGACCTGACCGGTTTGATGAGCGGAAAGAATGTCTCCCTGCACCAAGCCATGATCTCGATGGAGGAAGCCAGCGTTTCCTTTCAAATGATGGTCGCGGTGCGCAATAAACTCCTGGAATCGTACCAGGAACTGATGCGAATGCAGGTATGATTGACAGACCAAACTTTTTAACAACCCAAAATCATTTGCCAAGGCCGGCTGTTGACGCCGGCGCCTTTATTTCATGAATAAAAACCTCTCTCAAGTCGTCCGGCAACTGGCCGCCATCTGGCAGCAGCTTGGCCTGAACCAGCGCATCAGCGTTATGGCCGCCACGGTGGTGGTGTTCGCCGGCCTGGCCGGCCTGGCCATCTGGTCCAGCCGGGTGGATTACGCCCTGCTTTACGGCAAACTGGACGAAGGCGAGGCCGCCAAAGTCATCGCCGCGCTCGACGAAG
Source organism: Limisphaerales bacterium (assembly GCA_052325505.1). Lineage (GTDB taxonomy): Bacteria > Verrucomicrobiota > Verrucomicrobiia > Limisphaerales > Palsa-1400 > DASRLE01. The sequence continues at coordinate 7,050 of JBKQUS010000163.1, read as the reverse complement.
CCAAGGTGCCCTATCAAATCAGCCGCGGCGGCGGGTCCATTCTCGTGCCATCGGACAAGGTGTACCAGATGCGAATGCAGATGGCGGGCAAGGGGATTCCCCGCGGGGAAGGGGTCGGTTTTGAGATTTTCGACAAGGCCAGCTTTGGCGTTTCCGATTTTGTGCAGCGCGCCAATTATGCCCGTGCCATTCAAGGCGAACTGGCCCGCACCATCAGCCAGCTCGATCAGGTCGAATCCGCCCGCGTCATGATCGTCATGCCCGAGAACCGGCTGCTGACGGACAACTCGCGCAAACCCACTGCTTCGGTCTTTGTCCGTGTCAAAGGCAGCGCCCAATTGCCCGTGTCAGCCATTAATTCGATTCGTTTTCTGGTGGCCAACAGCGTGGAGGGGTTGCAGGCCAACAATGTTTCCGTGGTGGACAACCAGGGCAACGTCCTCTCGGAGAACCAGGAGAATGATTCCGTGGCCGGCCTTTCCAACAACCAGCTTAGCGCGCGCCGCAATTTCGAACAATATCTAGCCAAGAAAGCCGAAGGGATGTTGGAGAAAGTGTTAGGTCCCGGCCAGGCCGTCGTACGTGTGGCGGTCGATCTCAATTGGGACACCATCAGCCGCACGGAAGAGAAATATGACCCGGATGGCCAGACCGCCCGCAGCAGCACCATCAACGATGAAGAGACGGATTCGGACATTGCCGCGGCCGGTGGCGCGCCGGGCATGAGCGCTAACAACATCGGGGCGGACGGGACGACCAACACGACGCCCGCTACCCCCGCCATCCCGGTCAACAGCACCCGCGTCAAGAAAAAGGTCACCACCAGCACTTACGAGATTAACAAGATATCGAGCAACATCCTCCAGGCTGCCGGCGGGGTAAAACGCATCTCCAGCGCGGTCTTCATCGCGCAACGTGTCGAAGGCAAAGGGGCGGATCGCAAAGCCGTGCCGCGAACCCCCAAGGAACTGGATGATCTCAAAAGCATCGTGAAAAGCGCCCTTGGCATTCAGGAAAACGACCCCACTCGCAAGGACGAGCTTACCCTGGAAGAAACGCCTTTTAACGATCAGGCCGCCACCGAAATCACGCAGCAATTCGAGGAGCAGAACAAGCGGCAGGTTTGGTTCGATCTGGCGCAGAAGCTGATGTATCCCGCGCTGGCCCTGGGCATCATTTTCATGTTCTGGCGCATGGTAAAGAACACCAAGGTGGAGGAAATCCCGCTCGGAGTTCCCATCGGCAACGGCAACGGCAACGGTAATGGACATTACGGCGCGCCCGGCGCGCCCGGCTCCCGCATGGTGACGGTCGATGTCCTGAATCAATTGATTCGGGAGAACCCAGCCAACATGACCCAGGCGGTCCGCACTTGGATGAACCGCGCCAAACCCAATAACTAGGCTTTCGCGATGAGCACCTGGTCGGAAACGATCACCCTTCCGGCGCCTTTACGGGACGCGATTCCGGCCGGCCCTCCGCCCGGGATGCCCCCGATGGATGCCTCGCTCCGGGAAACATGGCAGGCGGGGTACCAACAAGGCCATCTCGACGGCGAAAAATCGTTGAGCGAGCAATTGCTCAAACAGCGCACTGAGTTGAACGAACTGCTGCATGGCACGCTGAACTCGCTTAGCCAGACCATACCACAGGTCGTCCACGACACCGAAAACATGGTGGTTTCGCTCGCGCTGGAAGTGGCGCGAAAACTGGTATCGGACATGCCCATTTCGGCGCCGATGGTGGAGGCTGCTGTGCGCGACGCGCTGTCCCACGTGGAAAGCTCGGCCCAGGTCACGGTGCGGCTGCATCCGGCTGACCTGGAATTGTTGCAAAAGGCGGGTTCTCCCGTGCTGGGATCGGAGCACGCTCCGAATGATTTTCGCTTTCTCAGTTCAGTCGAAGTCAGCCGCGGGGGCTGCCTAGTCGAGACCCGTTTCGGGACGGTGGATGCGCGGCGCGAAACCAAATTTGATCTAGTCAAAAAGAACCTGCTTTCATGATCACGCGCGACAGACCATCATGCACGAACCGGGTTGAAGACCTGCTGCGGCGGGTGCAGACAACCCAGGTTGTCCGAAATCACGGGCGGGTGGTGCAGTTGATCGGCCTGGTCATAGAATCGGAAGGGCCTCTGGTGGCCGTCGGCGAAATTTGCAAAATCGAATCCGCGCGCCACGACGGATTCACCCTGGCCGAGGTGGTGGGATTCCGGAACCATCATGTCCTTCTCATGCCTCTGGGGGAATTGCGCGGGATACATCCCGGCAGCGAAGTGATTGCGCTGGGCACTCCTTTGCAGGTCCCGGTGGGCGAAGCCCTGAAGGGCCGCGTCATCGACGGGTTGGGCAATCCTTTGGACGACAAGGGGCCGATTGAAGCCGGGGCCGCGATTAATTTGAACCAGCCGCCGCCGCATCCACTGAAACGGCAGCGCATCCGGCAGGTCTTTCGCACCGGCATCAAGGCGATCGACACTTTCACTCCTTGTGGGCGCGGGCAGCGTCTGGGCGTCTTTGCCGGCAGCGGGGTCGGCAAATCGACGTTGCTGGGCATGATCGCCAGCCAGGCGGAAGCGGACGTGAACGTGATCGCGCTGATTGGCGAACGCGGGCGCGAGGTTCGGGAATTTCTGGAAAAGGATTTGGATGATGTCGGCCGGCGCAAGTCCATTGTGGTGGTGGCCACCTCCAATCAACCAGCCATTGCGCGCTTGAAGGGCGCTTTTGTGGCCATGGCCGTCGCCGAACATTTTCGCGATGCCGGCCAAAATGTCTTGTTGATGATGGACTCGGTGACCCGCTTCGCCATGGCGCAACGGGAGATCGGCCTTGCCGTCGGCGAACCGCCCACGACGCGGGGCTACACGCCGTCCGTTTTTTCGTTGCTGCCACAGTTGTTGGAACGCGCCGGGGCAGGGGAGAGGGGGTCCATCACCGGACTTTTCGCCGTGTTGGTGGAAGCCGATGACATGAACGATCCCATTGCCGATGCCGTGCGGTCGATCCTGGACGGGCACATCGTCCTGACGCGCGAACTGGCCACGCAGAACCATTATCCGGCGATTGACGTGCTGGAGAGCGTAAGCCGTTTGATTCGGGACTTGAGCACACCGGAGCAGCAGGAGCTGACTTCGCGCGCCCGCGGGGTGATGGCCGCGTATCGCAAGAATCAGGATTTGATCAACATCGGCGCGTATCCGCCCGGGACGAATCCGGCCATCGATTTAAGCATCCATTTGCATGAGCCGTTGAAATCATTTTTGTGCCAGCCGGTGGAGCAGGGCTGCACCCTTTCTGAGAGCTGGTCGCTATTGGAACAAACCATGGCCACGCCACTGCCTGAAAAACAAGGCGCAGGCGCTGTCAGAAAATCCGGCTAAGCACGCATGAAAGCTTTTCATTTCACTCTGGAGGCAGTGGGCACGGTTCGCCAGCGTCAGGAACAGAAGGCCATGGAGCAATATGCGCAAAGCTTGATCGTCCGCCGCCGGGCTTTGGAGAAGCTGGAGGCGGCGGAGTGGGAGTTGAGCGCGTGCTGGCAGGAATGGCGCGGGCGATTGGCCGGCGGGTACACTGCGGCGGAAGCCGCCCAAGCCCATGCCTATCAACGATCGCTTGCCCAGATCCGGGACGAATGCGCCCAGGCGCTGGCCACCGCGGAACGACGCGTCAACGCCACGTTGCAGGCCATGCTTGTGGCCCGCAAGGAGCGGGAGGTCGTGGACAAATGTTTTGACAAACAAAAGGCCCGCCACCAGCGCGAGCTGGCCCGCGGCGAACAAAAATTCCTGGATGACCTGGCCGGCCGCCGGGGCAACTCCATACTCGCCTGGAAGTCGGCGGAAACTCCGTTATGATAAAATTACTCACTTCACCCTGGTCAACGGCTCTGGTCGGGATCGTCCTCTACCTGGGCACCACCGTGGCGGTCTGGAAAACGCCCATCCGATCATCCACCGTCCCGAAGGAGTCCGCCGCCGCTGGCGAAAAGAAGGCCGGGCCTTCCTGGGACTTTACCAGTCCCGAGGCGGATCAACTCATCGCGGAACTCAAGAACGAAAAGAAGGCCCTCGTGAAAAAGGAGCAGGATCTTAACGATCTGATGGCGCGTTTGCAGGCGGAACGGTCGGAATTGAATCTGGTCACGCAATCCGTGCGCCAATTGCAGACGGATTTTGATCAGAACGTGCTGCGGATCACCGAGGAGGAAACGGCCAATCTGAAGAAGCTGGCCAAGATTTATGCGGACATGGCGCCGGAGAATGCCGCCAAGGTTTTGGAGGAGATGGATGACACCTCCATCATCAAAATCATGGTCTTTATGAAGGACACGGAAACGGCCGCCATTTGGGAGGCGTTGGCCAAGAAAGGCGACGCACAAGCCAAACGCGCGGCCCTGCTTTCCGACCACCTTCGCCTTGCCTCCTTCCGCAACAACGCAAAATGATGACCCCATCCGCTCTGCTTTCTGTCCTCACCCCGGCTATGCCAGGGGGCGAGACGCGTTCTTTGACCCCGGACCAATCCGCCGCATTGCTCTCCGGCACGGAGAGCTTTTTCGGCGTAATGGCCCAGGTGCGGGGTGATGGTTTTCCCAAGCTCCGCGGCGAAGCGAACACGGGCGATTGCTCTCCAGCATCGCAACCGTCCGCCAATCCATCGGGCGAGGCGGTTGACATCCTGCCTTCCATGACTAGTGCACTCATGGCCGTCATGGCTCAACCGCGAACTGCCACCATGGATTCCAAGGCTCCGGCGGCGAATGCCAAGAGTGCGCCGTTTGGCCAGGGGGGCCAGGCCAGGTTCGTGCCAAAATGCTCGAATAAGGGCGCCTCTCCGAGGCGCGTAACAGTTCTTCTCCCCAGCCCCGCGGGCAAAGCGCCGCGTATTACTGCCGTGGTTTCTCCCGTATCGCGGTCTGCTCCCGTAGCGAGTGTCAAAAATGTCCCTGCTGGCCAAGGATGCCTGGCAAAGCCTTTGGCTGTGATCGCCAACAATGGTCCATTTCCGACGGAAGCACCAAAAGCCCAAGCAAGCCCGCCGGGCAAAGCGTCACGGGTTGCGATGGCGAAATCCCGCTTCCCGGCATCCGCTCAGGCAGTGACTTTCCAGAAGACGCAGGTTGGGCAGAGCGTCCAAGTCAGGGGTTTGATGGAGAATTCAAATAATAATGCCGTCCCGACCCAGGCAGCGATACAGGTTGCAAGTCCATCCGATCAGACTTTGCGAAACGCCACCGTGGATTCTCGCGTATCGGCATCCGCTGGGGGGACGAAAAATCTGCCGGTTGGGCAGGGCGTCCAAGTCAGGGGTTTGACGGAGAATTCAAACAATCCTGTTGTCGCAACGCAGGCACCGATTCCTATCGCCAGTCCATCCGACCAGATGTCGCCAAACGCCACCGTGGATTTTCGCGCTTCGACATCCGCTGGGGAAACGAAAGATTTGTCGGCTGTGGAATGGGGCCAGCCCAAGCCTTCGACCGGGAATTCAAATGATGATGCTGTCGCGACGCAGGCGCAAATACCCATTGCCAATCCATCGGGGCAGGAGTCGCGAAACGCCGCGGTGGATTCTCGCCCATCGGCATCCAATGAGGAATCGAAGGACTTGCCGTCCGGGCAACGGGGGCAAGCCAAGCCCCTAGCAGAAACCGCAAATAAAGAGGCGTCCCTGGCGGAAGTGCCAAAAGCTTCGATTGACTCGCCAGTCAAGACGACTGACGAGGGCATATTGGCGGCAAGCACGATGACAGCCATGGCGGGTCAACCGCAGATTATCGCCAATAAGTTCCGCAAACCGGCGACCGCCCAGGCGGTGAATTCAAACGTTGTGCCGGAGGCCCAAGAGAAACAGGCGTCTTCGATAAAAACGCCGGAGCCTCCTGCCCAGCCTTCAGACAAAGCGACTGACATGGATCCTGCCATTTCCAACCAACTTACTGACGCGGCGGATCAAGGGCAGAGGGTGGAAGGGGAAGTGGTTGCGACTCCAGCCTTGCAGACTGTCAACAATGAAGTAATTTCGAAAGATGACGTGGCGACGGTGGTGTTGCCGTCTTCACCGGCCGGCAAACCCGAGTCTGTGGAAACAGCGGTCCGACCGGCAGAACCTGCCGGGTCTCCCCAACAACTAGTAGCAGCACCGGTAGCGATTACCCCACCAGTGGGATTGATGTCCGCAGATGCCGCTGATGGCACAGGGGGTGCTTTGACTAGCCAAAGAATGAAGTTTGGAACGGAAAAGAATGAAATTGCCGGGCCGGCTGAGCAAAAATTGCCGACTGAGTCATTAAAAACTGACCTTTCCGCCAGATCGGCAAGCGACTTGAAGGCTGGATCAGGTTCCGATCCTTCCAGTGCCAAGCAAAATTTTATTGATTCCGCCCTGATGATGAATTTGCCAGCGCAAGCCAGCGCGGGGAATGTGGATGCAGCCAAGGGAACAGGGGCCGCTCCATCCGTGGATCACGCCGCAATCCAAGCTGAACGAGTGGGGCATTTGTTGAATCAGCAAGTGGTGATGATCCGTCAATCCGGCGCGAACAACATTGCGGTTTCGCTCAAGCTGGATCCGCACACCGAACTGAGCTTGCAGTTGACCAATCACAACGGCCAGATCGAAGCGTCTGTTCGTTGGGAGCGGGGTTCCGTGGCGGGCTTGGAGAATCATTGGAAAGATTTGCAGGAGTCGCTCGCACGGCAGAACGTCCAATTGCTGCCGCTGGAAACCAGAACGCCGGGCCGTTCGGCGGTTTCGAACTACGCTTCCGACACGACGTCTGGATCGCATTTCCATCAATCGTCGCAAAATCCGCAACGCCAGAGCCGCGAGGCCCGGCAGGATTTGTCACCGGACACCACTGTCCAAACCGTCCCTGTAACAGAAAAGGCAACCACCCGGACCGTCTCCCGGCAAGGCTGGGAATCCTGGGCCTAAAAATTATGTCAGCCACCGCCACCACAGCCAGCAGTTCAAGCTCCAACTCGACGTTGAATCAAGCCGATTTTTTACAATTGCTCGTCACGCAAATGACGTCGCAAGACCC
>JBKQUS010000162.1:0-54908 GCA_052325505.1 Limisphaerales bacterium | reverse complement strand
CTCGGTCAATTGCAGGAGAAAATCATCCAGCCGGCGGTCCAGTTGTTTGAGCGCATGCGATGTCATGCACGTCAAGATGAACCCGCCTGCCAAAATGTCAAGCTTTACTTAACCTAGTATTACTAATTGAGCTCATCCGTGATGCGCCTGCTTGCGTTTGAGTTCTTTTTGGAGGGCGAGGAGCGGGATGGTGTTGATGACGTCTTTCTTTTCCAGCCAGCCTTTGCGGGCGATGCCGGCGCCGAGACGCAGGAAACCAGCATGTTCGTTGCGATGGGCGTCGCAATTGATAACACACTTGACGCCTTTGTCCTTGGCATAGTGCCAGAGACGCCAATCCATGTCGAAACGGCGCGGGCTGGCGTTTAGCTCGATCCACGTGCCAGTGGCGGCACAGGCATCTATGACGGCGGTTTGGTTGACCTTGAACGGCTCGCGCTCAAGCAGCAGCCGGCCTGTCAGGTGGCCCAGCATGTGGACGAATGGATTTTCGGCAACGGTGATCAGGCGCTTGGTCATTTCCGCTTCGCTTTGGGTAAAGCCCTGGTGAACGCTGGCCACCACCACCTCGAGTTGCGCCAGCAGGTCGTTGTCGAAGTCCAGTTTGCCTTCGGAAAGGATGTCCACTTCGCAACCGGTCAGGAGACGGAAATCCGAGCCATCGGCGGCGAACTTGCGATTGAGGGTATCAATTTCCTTGACCTGGCGGAGGAGGCGGTCGGGCTGGAGGCCGTTAGCCTGGAAAGATGATTTGGAGTGGTCCGTGATGGCCCAGTATTCGAGGCCCAGTTCCTGCATGTAGGCGGCAATTTCTTCGAGCGAGACGCGCCCGTCGCTCCAGTTGGAATGATTATGGAGCGAGCCTTTGAGCTGCGTCCATTCGAGCAGGCGCGGCAGTTCGTGCTTTTCCGCGGCGGCGAATTCCCCGCTGTCCTCGCGTATTTCAGGCGGGATGTATTCCAGCCCCAGCTTCTCAAAAATCTCCTCCTCGGTCCGGCACTTCACCAGCAGCTTCGGGTCGCGCGTCTCGACATCGGATTTAAACAGGCCGTATTCGTTGAGGCGCAGGCCGCCCTGGATGGCGCGCTGACGCATGACGATGTTGTGCTCTTTGCTGCCGGTAAAGTAAGCGAGGGCGAATGGAAATTCCGCGTCGCTGACCACCCGCAAATCGGCCTGAATGCCCCCGGCCAGAATCACGCTGGCCTTGGTCTCGCCTTTGGCCGAAACGCTGAGGATGCCGGGTTGCGCGGTGAAAAAATCGATGACCGAGGCGGGCTGCCTTGATGAGGCGAGCAAATCAATGTCGCCGATGGTTTCCCTGGACCGGCGCAGGCTGCCCGCGGTGCTGCAGCGCACCACGTCGGGGTGGCTGCGGAGATTGTCCAGAATCGGCTCCGCCACGGCGAGGGCGTCGCCGAGCAAATGGCGGGAGGCGTATTGCCGCCGGAACGCCATGCCCTGCAAAATGTTGGCCTGTGTTTTCTCGCCGAACCCGTCCAACTGGGCGACTTTCCCGTCCCGGCAGGCTTGCTCCAATTTCTCCAAAGTATCCACGGCAAGCTTGTCGTTGATCGCCTTGATTTTTTTTGGGCCCAGGCCGGGAATGGCCAGCATGGCGACCAAGCCCGCCGGGATGGAGGCTTTGAGTTCGTCGTAATAGGCGAGGCGGCCGGTTGTCAGGAGTTCGGAGATCTTGGCATGGATCTTGTCGCCGATACCCTTGAGACGCTCGGTGGAATCCGGGGAAAAGATTTTCTCCAAGGGGATGGTGGAATTTTGCAGGGCGCGGGCCGCATTTTGGTAGGCGCGCGATTTGAACGGGTTCTCGCCTTTGAGTTCGAGGAGCGTGGCGATCTCCGTCAGAATTTCGATGATCTGATCCTTCGTCATCACCGACAACATAAACCGGGACTGGCGCGGATAAAAGATGGAATATGGGTTGCGTTTTCAGGGGCTGATCTTAATCCTAATTCCAAGATTAAGATTAGGAAAGCGATTCTAGATGCATCAACCCAGTACAACCGTAGCGCTGACCATCGCCGGCTCGGACAGCGGCGGAGAGGCGGGCATTCAGGCTGATTTGAATACCTTCGTCTGTTTGAAGGTGCATGGGGTGACGGCGATCACGTGCCTGACAGCCCAAAATCCGGAGAGAATATCGCGATTGGAACCGTGCCCGCCCAGCATGGTCCGCGCGCAATTGGAAGCCATTGCGGCGCATTTCACCGTGGCCGCAGCCAAAACGGGCATGTTGTTTTCGGCGGCCATCGTTCGCGAGGCCGCGCATTTTTTCAAACGCAACCCCGAAATTCCACTGGTGGTTGATCCGGTGATGGTTTCCACCAGCGGACGGCGGCTTCTGCAATCCGATGGGATCGAAGCACTGAAAAAGCTGCTGCCTTTAGCCACCATCGTGACTCCAAATCTGGCTGAGGCGGAGATTCTGGCGGGCGGGAAGATCCGGTCACTGGAACAACTGCGGGGCGCGGCCGGGACGATTTATCGGAGGTTCGGTTGCGCCGCGCTGGTCAAGGGCGGCCATCTGACGGGAACCGGAGAGGCGGTTGATTTTTTCCACGGCAGGGAAGGAGAATGGATGCTTTCAGCGCCACGAGCCGTCAACGTCACCCTGCACGGGACCGGTTGCACTTATTCTGCAGCCATCACGGCCTGGCTGGCGCGGGGAAAATCGCGCATCGGGTCGGTGGAACTGGCGAAAAAATACATCACGCACAAGGTTTTTGAGACGGGGAGGGACTGAGGATTAAGATTAGGATTAGGAAGGAGAAGTGATTGGGCGGGTGACGCGGACGGCGACGTGGCGGGTTTTGGGGAGGATGAATTTTCTGATCTCAATGCTGACACGCTTTGGCATGAATTCGCGCAGGACCATTTCGGCCATTTCCACGGCAAGCGTTTCAATCAGCTTCCAGCTTCGCCTCCGGCCAAAGTTCGCCAGGCGCGTGGCCACGGCCTGGTAATCGATGGTTTCCTGAAGGCGGTCATGCGCTGCCGCGGCGACAAAATCGTGGTCCAGCTCCACGGTCAGGAGAAGACGCTGCGGCTTGGCGCGTTCCGCTTCCGGCACGCCCACGCGAATGAAGACTTCCAATTCCTTGAGTATGATTTGGTCCATGATTTGATCTCACTGCCGGGGCACGCGCGCGGTTTCCCCATCATCCGGGCGGGGGTGCAAGCGGAATTGATTGCGCTCCAGGATCTCGCGCAACTCGCCGAGGTGCTCGACAATCACATCCGGTTCGCTGGCGCGCAACTGATGCAGGCGATTATAGCCGGTCAATACCGCGCAGGAGCCGATGCCGCCGTATTTGGCGGTTTCGACGTCATGCTGCATGTCGCCGATGAAAATTGTTTCGGCGGCGGCCAATTGGTTTTCAGCCAGCAACTCGGCGATTTTCGCCCGTTTGTCCCAAACCCCCAGGTAGGGGCGGTCGATGAATTTATCGAAGCCGTTGACGGCCGTCTGCCGCCTGAAATAATCCGGGGCGACTGTGCTGAGGAGAAAAGTGCGAATTCTGTGCTTGCGGCAGAAGAGCAGGAAGTCGCGGGCGTGGGGCAATTCCGTGACCTCATGCTGCACCTGGCTGAAATGGCTGTGAAAACATTCCTCCAGCCGGGCCATGGGAATCCCCGGCGCAAAGCGGTCATAAAAGTCCTTGAACGGCAGGCAAAATTCGGCGCGGAACTTGTCGAGGGTCATGGCTTCAATGCCGCACTCCGCGAAGACAAAATTGGTGGCCGCCAAAACGGCGGGCAGATCATCCACCAGGGTCCCGGACCAATCGAAGATGATGTTTTGAATCACGCCAGAAATCATAACATTGAACGCCTAAAGCTCATGGCACATCCGGTCTGCGGCAATTGAACAAGGTGGGCCGGGTGTCGTGGGGATACCTCTTGCGGCCCTGGCCGTTGTTATCAGTGCAGAGCCAGAAAAAATCCTTATCGACCGCCAGCCCTTCCATCACGCCAACAAAGAACGGATATTGATTGAAATAAATATACTCACGGTCATGTTCCATGCGCCGGAAGTTGTATTCCGCGAGCACGAGATGGGTGGCCGGATCGATTTTTAATATGACGTGATCCTCGCGCATCAGGGCAAAGAGCGCTCCGTCAAACCAGCATAAATCCGAATAATGCGCGTCCCAAAACCACCAACTCCAACTGGCGGGCACAACGAAATTATCGGTTACTTTCATGGTGTTCAGATCCACAACGATGATGCGCCCTTTTTTCCGTTCATTGGCAACGTACATTGTGTGACCGTGAATGGCGATCCCTTCCCAGGCGGCGTTGCGGTCGTTGGAAAAATATTTTTCGACGGGGCGCCAGTCGATGTTGAGGCGCTCGACAGTTTTTGTGTGCGGGTCCCATCGGAGAATCCAGCGGTCGGCCTCTTCGCAAAGATAAATGCGGCCCTGGTCATCCTCGGTCACGCCTTCGCAATCATAGCGACCGGTTTTTTCAGAGGCGAAAGGCGCCAGTTGCGAATCGGTGAAACAATCGGGAATGCGGAGCAAATCGACGGCGTCGCTGCCAGGAATGAAATTGATGCGGTAAACGCCGATCTGCTGGTCGCTTTCGGTGAGCAAATCGCCGGATTTTTCGAGGAAGAGGCCGGAGGAGTCGAAGCGCTGTCCGTTGGGCAAATTCATCTGCCAGACTTGTTCCGGCGTCAGAGTGTAGAACTTATAGCCCGGAGCGTTTTGCCGGATGTCGCGCGTCATGCAGCCTGAGACAAGCCCCAGGCACGCCGCCGCGACGGTAAATCTCAGCCACGCAATCATGGCGCGCTCAGCCGCCAAATTGCAGCCGCGGGTCGGTCTTTAACATCGCGTCGAGGTTGGCCCAGCGGACATCGTTCATGGTGTAGAAGGCGTTCAAATAAACGATGACTTCCTCGGGCGGATATTTGGCGAGTATCTTTTCCACTGCGGCCTGCAATTGGGTGTCCTGAACAGTGGAAGGCATATCATCCGCCGCCCCGTCCTTGTGGGCAATGCCCAAGGCGTCCAGGAAATCAGCCAGCATCGGCGTTCTGTCCTTCATCAGCCAGTCGCGCAAGAGGGTGGCGGCGAGGTTTTCCAGGCGGGGCTTGGCCAGCATGGCGGCCATGGAGGCGTGGCGGTCGGCGCGAGGGGTGCGTTCGAAGAAGGCAGGGCGCAATTTGCGCGCCTGCGCGACGGTGGCCAAAACGGTGCGATACAGTTCCTTGTTGCCGTCGTGGGCGGATTCGATGATCCGCAAGGCCAGGGCCGGCGACATAAACCCGAATAATTCGTGTGATGTCAGCATTGAAATAACCGCGCCAGACTAGAAGGCCCGGCCATGAACTGCAAGCCCTTTGGGGCGATGCTTTAATTTGGTGCAGTGTTATGTGTTCGGCGAGACGCCCGCTCCACAGGTTCAGGAGGCGTTTTCCACGCCGTCATCGCTGCCTCGTAAATCTGCTTGAGCGGCACTTTTTCCTTTTCAGCCAATGTTCTGCACGACTCGAATTCGGGAGCGGCCTGCAACACTTTCCCATCCAGCTTGCCGATCTTCAGGGTGACATTGCCGAAAGGAGTTTCCACCGTTTGAAACTCGCGCCGCAATTTGCGCCGTTCCGCCAGGCAGCGGCGGACGCCAAAGGCGCTGGTCTCGCGCAAAATTAATTCGCTGAAACTGTCGGCCTGGACCGCCGCGCACAAAATCGTGAGCAGGAAACCGGGCCGGTTTTTTTTCATTTGCAGGGGCGCGTAACTGATGTCCAAGGCGCCTGCGGCCAGGGCCGTTTCCATAAAGCGCCCAAGCATCTCCGGGTTGACGTCGTCGAGATTTGTTTCCAGGACCGCGATGGTGTCGGTCTCCCAATCGTGCTCCAGGGCTGCGCTGGTTTCTCCCAAGACGGCCCGCAGGACATTGGGCCGCGCGAGGTGGTCGCGCGAGCCGAGGCCGAAACCGATGCGCGCCGGGGTGAAATTGTTCATCGGCCCGAAAACCTCGACAAATTCCGCCAGCAATGCCGCTCCGGTGGGGGTAATCAATTCGCGGGGTTCTTCGCATTGCGTAAGAGCGATGCCGCGCGCTGCCAGGATTTCGAGAGTGGCCGGGGCCGGGATTGGAAAACGCCCGTGCGCGCAATCGATCCAGCCGGTGCCATCGATGGGCTGGCCGGCCAGCACGCGCGGTTTACCCAAAAATTCCAGCCCGATGCAGGCCCCCACTATGTCAATGATGGAATCCACCGCGCCCACTTCATGGAAGTGGACTTTCCCGGCCGGCACACCGTGGATTTTGCCTTCCGCCGCCGCAATGCGGGTGAAAACCGCCACGGCCTTGTCCCTGGCCCAGGCTGAGATTCCACTGTGCTGGATCAGTTGTTTGATCTCAGCATAATCGCGCGCGTGCTCGTGTTTATGGCCGTGTTTGTGCTCATGCGCTTGTTCGTGCGGAGGCGTGTCAAGATGAACATCAAATTTCGTTCCCTCGATTTGCGCGCGTTTTCCGCGGGACACATGCAGGTGATAACCCTCCAGATTGAGCTTCTGCAACTCGGCGCTAAGGTGTTGAAAATCCAGCCCCACGTCCAGCAGCGCGCCGATGAACATGTCGCCGCTGATGCCGCTGAAAAGGTCGAGATAAAGAGTTCTCATAAGCCGCCCGCGCAGACGGAATTGATCTGGCTGGCGGCGTAGCCTGCGCCAAAGCCATTATCGATATTGACCACCACCACGCCGCTGGCGCAACTGGTCAGCATGCTCAACAATGGCGCCAAGCCGTTGAAGTTTGCGCCGTAGCCGACGCTGGTCGGGACAGCGATGACGGGGCGGCTGACCAGACCGGCAACCACACTGGGCAAGGCCCCTTCCATGCCCGCCACGACAATCACCACATGCGCGCTGCGGATTGCCTCCAGCTTGTTGAACAAACGATGCACCCCAGCCACACCCACATCATAAAAGCGTTCCACCCGGTTTCCCATGATCTCGGCGGTGACAACGGCTTCCTCGGCGACGGGCAAGTCGCTCGTTCCGGCGCAAACAACGGCGATGGTCCCCGGCCGTTTGGCCAGGGGCTTTTTCTCGATGGTCACGCAGCGCGCGACCGGGTGGTGGATGGCGGACCGGAACTTCTTTAGCACGATCCGCGCCTGTTCGGGTGTCAGGCGCGTGATGAGGAGGCGGTCTTCGCGGGCCAGAAGAGCGGCGGCGATTTTAACGATCTGCGGGCCGGTCTTGCCGGCGGAGTAGATGACTTCCGCAAAGCCCTTGCGCAAGGAGCGATGAGTATCCACCTGGGCAAAACCGAGGTCGATCACCGGCGGCGCCTGGAATGCCCGGAGCGTCGCGGGCAGGGTTGTTTTGCCCCGGCGAAATTTCTCCAAGAGTTTGATGGCATCCGTAGTCGTCACAGTCAGACAAAAATACACAAAGTCCTCGCATCGTCACGCGCGAAATTGTCAAAACCGCCTGCGGGCGAGGGGTTGGAGGGAACTTACTTTGCCCTTGAATGACGAGACAGGGGTTTTAAGGTGTGGCAAGGCAGTTCATTTGAACCAGAGGAAGGATATGCAACAACGGCCTGTTTCGGTCACGATATTTGGCATTTTAAACATCGGGTTTGGGGTGCTGGGAGTGATTACGACGATTGTGAGCATGGCACTCCACTCGCCAGGCGGCGCCGCCTTGAATCCGATCATGAAGAAGATATATGACAACGCCGACTTCAGCGACTGGACGAAGATCACGACTCCGTTGAGCGGCGTGGGCGCGTTGGCGCTAATCGTTGCAGGGATCGGCTTGTTGTTGTTGCAGAATTGGGGGCGGATCACTTCAATTGGGTATGCGATTTACGGAGTTGTGATTGCCCTCGTCAATACAACACTGATGCTGCACGCCGCGTTTGGGGAACAAGGATTGACCATGATCATCCTGTTGTTTGCCGCCTTGTTTGGCTTGGTGATCGGGCTTGTTTATCCAGTTCTGCTGCTCATTTTCATGACACGGGCCAAGGTGAAAGCGGCTTTCGGCCCGGCACAATCCCCGCATGAAGGAAACATTCTTTAAGGCGCCGTGGGGTGCTCCGCTGGCCGTCATGACAACGGTATGCGCCGTGCTATGTCTCCTCTTTCTGTTGCCGGGCATGCTGATCGCCTTGGGCGCAAGTGGCACTTTGCATGCGCTTGGAATGACCATGATTCCACCGTGGGCCGGCTGGTGTCTTGTCGCGGTTCCTTTCCTGGCCCTCGCGGCGGGAGCGGCCTTCATGGTGCGGGGATATGTCCTGATTGACCGCGCGCTCATCATCGAAAGGACGGGATGGGAAAACCGCCTCGACTTGTCCCGGTTGATTTCGGCGGAAGTCGATCCGGACGCGTTGCGAGGATCGCTGCGCCTCTTCGGCAACGGTGGTTTTTTCTCATTTACAGGCTGGTTTCGCAACAAAAAGCTGGGCGTCTACCGGGCCTACGCCACGGACACGAAAAGAACCGTTGTGCTGCGCTTTTCCGACAAAACGGTCGTCATAACCCCGGATGATCCGCAAAAGTTTGTGGCGGAGATCAATTCCAATAAGACCGGGACCGCATCCCAGTCTTAATGAATCTACTGGCGGCTTGGCGCGGAGGAAAATTGCGGTTATCCTATGGCCGTGTCGGACACCACAAGAACACGGGTCATCGTTGGGATGAGCGGCGGAGTCGATTCCTCGGCAGCGGCGGCGTTGCTTCTGGAGGACGGCTACGACGTCGTCGGCATCACGCTCAAATTGTGGCCGCAGGATTGCGTTTCGCGCGCCGAGGACAAATGTTGCGGCCCGCAGGCGGTGACGGACGCGCGCAGCGTGTGCCACAAGCTGGGCATTCCCTATTATCTGATCGACGAGGCGGATGCCTTTCAAAAGCAGGTCATCCACTATTTCGCCGAGGAGTACAAGGCGGGGCGCACGCCCAACCCCTGCGTCATGTGCAACGAAAAACTGAAATTCGGCGCGCTGCTGGATCGGGCACGGCAATTGGGCGGGGAATACATCGCCACCGGACATTTTGCGCGGCTGGAAAAGCGCGCCGATGGCCGCACTCTCCTGAAGAAGGGATGTGATCCGCGCAAGGACCAGAGCTATTTCCTTTTTTCCCTGCGCCAGAACCAACTGGACCGCGCGCTGTTTCCGCTCGGCGGGAAAACCAAACAAGATACGCGGCAGGTGGCCCGCGAGCGTAGCCTGAAAACTGCGGACAAGGAGGAGAGCATGGAAATTTGTTTCGTGCCGGACAAGGATTACGGCAAGTTCCTCTCCGCCGCCAAACTGGCGCAAAAGCATCAGGGGGAGATTGTCGATCTCCGGGGCCAAGTGCTAGGGCATCACGAAGGGATCGAGTTTTACACCATCGGCCAGCGCAAGGGGCTTGGACTGTCAACACCGAAGCCGGTCTATGTGATCGAACTGGACGCGGCGCGGAACCGCGTGGTGGTGGGGGATGATTCCGCCCTGGATCGCGCTGAATTCCGAGTGCGCAATTGCAACTGGATCCCGTTCGATCAACCGCCGGCGGAAATGCAAGTCGCGGCCAAGATTCGTTACAACCATCCCGGCACGCCAGCGACCGTCCAGGCGCTGGCTGGCGGCGAAGCGAAGGTGACGTTGCACACGCCGCAACGGGCCATCACACCCGGGCAAGCCTGCGTTTTTTACGACGGCGATCTGGTGGTGGGCGGCGGATGGATCGTTTGAAGGCGGTTATCGCGGCGTCACGGAGAACTTTTGCCGTTCAAATTCTTGACGGCCCGCTGCATCTCATCCAGATGAACGTCCGGGTTGGGTGAATCGGTGATATGAACAATCTTTCCGTCCAAGCCAATCAGAAAACTCACGCGACGATCCATTTTGCGGTCCGGCGCCATGCGCGCGCCGTAGGCGTCGGCGATTTTGCCTTTGGTGTCGGCCAGCAACGGGAAGTTCAAGCCATACTTGAAGACGAAATGTTTATGGCTGTCCAGTGAATCGAAGCTCACGCCGATGACATCCACCCCCTGCGCCTTGAGGTCGCCGATGTGGTCGCGCAGGCCGCAGGCTTCTTTGGTGCAACCGGGCGTGTCATCTTTGGGATAGAAATAAAGCAGGATAACGCTTTTGCCGAGATCATCGGCCAGTTTCCATTTGTTGCCGTCCTGATCCACGCCGTGGACACGGGGGGCCTTGTCCCCGACTTTGAGCGCGGCGGCGGCGGAAGAGGATTGCGCGGCAAGCGCCACAGCAAGCGCGCACAAAAGTGCAAGAGAGTTTCGCATCGTTTTCATAGTTGAATTTGACTTGATCTTAATAAGCTGCGGGGCGGTCAATGTCAAACCAACGGGGATTGAGATTAGGATTAAGATTAGGAACGAGATTCCGCAATCCATACCAAGGTTCCCTCCGGGAGCAGATCATAAAGGGGGACCAAATCTGACGCAGCCAGGTGAATGCAGCCGTGGGAATCGGGCCGGCCGAGGGTCAATTCGTTGCCGGTGCCGTGAATGTAAATATAGCGCGCGAAAGAATCGACGTTGCCGCCGCGATTGAAGCCCGGCTCCAAACCTTCCAGCCAGAGAATGCGCGTGGTAATGCGAGCCTCGGGCTTGCCGCGCCACGTGAACCCGCTGACCCGCCGGGCGGTAAAGGCCGCGCCAGCCGGCCAGCCGCCGCCAATCTTTTTTGCAATGCGATGCAGGCCGCGCGGGGTCATCTGCGAATTGGCGATTTCGCCAATGCCGAATTTTGAAGTCGAACAGCGAAAAGTGCCGACCCGTTCCGGCACGGCGGCAAAAGCCGGACGCGCGAAAAGCGAAATTGCCTGCCGGGAAATGTCGACGGCAAGAAGATAGCGGGTTGGCGGCACGCCGCAACGCGCGCAGGCGCGGAGAGCTTCCTGAAGAAGGCCCCCCGTCATTTTGGAACCAGTTTTTTGATCAGGATCTTTGAGTTTCGCCCGCTTTGTTCATAACGTTCCCGCCGCGCCGGCGGGAGATCGTCGGGACTGCCTTCATTGAAACCGCCCTTGGATTGGAAATAGGTGAAGGCCTGGGTGGAAAGGGTCACCAATTCGCTGAGGCCAAGCTCGCGCGCCTTCGATTCAACATAGGCGATGAGCTTCTGGCCGATGCCTTGGTTCTCATGGGAAGGGCTGACGTAGAGGCAGGCGAGTTCCCCCTTGTTCTGATCGAGCAAATGCAATGCAACGCAGGCCACCGGATTTTTGTCCGTCTCAAAAATATAGAAATCGCACAGTGATTTCTCCAGGTTGGCCCGGGTGCGCTTGACGAGTTCCTCCGAGACTACGGAATTCTTGGTCAAGGTCAGGATGGCGCGGATGTCCTTCTTCATGGCCTTGCGGATTTGCTGGTATTCATTGGCGTAAACGAGGGTGCCAATGCCTTCGTTGGAGAAGACTTCGGCCAGCAAGGCCTCATCGATGCGCCCGTTGATGACATGGACACGCGACACGCCGGCGGCGCATGCGGCCGAGGCGCATTGGGCCTTGGAGGCAATTTCGGGCGCGAATCCGGCTTTATTTTGCGTCAGGAGCGCGTCCAGTTCGGCGACCAGAATCTGCCGGATGAATTTATTGCGATAGATCAATCCATCCAGCGTGGTGATGTAAATAAGCTTGGCGGCGTTGAGCGATTTGGCCAGCTCCAGGGCCACGGCGTCAGAATTGACCCGATAGGTTTTGCCATCCCCGTCAAATCCGAGCGGCGGCACGACAGGAATAATGCCCTGGGCCAGCAAGCCCTGGAGCATTTCGACATCGACCCGTTCGACCTTGCCGGTGAAAAGATGGTCCTGGCCATGAATGATGCCCAGCGGATGGGCGGTCAAGGCGTTGCAACAGGCGGCGCGAAGGTCGCAGGCGCTGAGGCCCTCCAGGATTTCATGCGTCAGCCGATTCGCGGCGGTCAAGGCCAGCTTGAGCGTCGGCGCATCCGTCACGCCGCCGCCGTCCAGATTGGAGGGCTGGATATTCTGTTCGCGGGCCAGAATGTCGATTTGCGCGGCGGCGCCATGAACCAAAACGACCCGAATGCTGAGGGAACGAAGGACAGCGACATCGAGGAGAATATTGGGAAAATTCTCGCTCGTGACGATGGCGGCATCCACGCTGATGACGAAGATTTTTTCCCGAAAGCCCGGGATGTACTGCAAAATGGTGCGCAGATCGGTTAGTTTCACTTGGGGACGACTCGATGATAAATGGTCCACTCGTAGCCATTGAGGCTGAAGCCGTTGGAAAGCGAATCAAGAGGGACACCCCGGCTGCCGATTTTGATTGGTTGGTAAGTCTCGGCGTCGGGCAATTCGACGGACCCGGTCACGTGCTGGTTTGACAGATTGATGAGGGCAAGCAACTCATCCTTGTCATCCTTTCTCAGGAAGCTGGCGACTCCGGCTGGCACACTATTTGACACCCAGGCAACCTCCCCTGTGCATAAGGCGGGGTACTTCTTGCGAAGCCGGATCAAATCCCGGTAAATGCCGCGCAACGGCGGGCGTCCTCCGGCATGCCAGAAAACCGGCATTTTATCAAACAACGCTGGATCGGCGGATTCGGTGGCGTCCCCAGCCTCCATGCCGTTGTAAAAGAGCGGCACGCCGTCGAGCGTCAACATCAACACCTGGGCGGCCAGGGCGCCGTCCATGCCGTGACGGGCCACTGCCCGGGGCTGCTCGTGGATGTCCGAGAAACGCAGGTGCAGCGCTCCCTTGGGGTACTGCTGATAGGTGTGATCCCACGATTCCTTGAGGAAGGAAACGGGCGAACTGCCGCTCATGACCGTGTCGAGCATGTAATAGAAGCTCCAGGAGGAATCCACATCGAAGGCCTTGGAGAGCAACTCAGGCTTGGCGCCGGCGTCAGCCAGAATGACAACCTGGGGATTGATCTTCTCCATTTCATCCCGGGCTGATTCCCAAAAATCGACCGGCACGTTGGGAGCAACGTCGCAACGAAAACCGTCCACGCCGAAGTCCCGCAGCCAGTGTTTCATCATGTCAATCATGTAGCGGCGCACCTCCGGGTTCGCATAATTCAGCCCGGCCACATCCGTCCAATCAGGGACGGGCGGGATGATCGCTCCGTTGGTGCTCTTCATGTAAAAATCCGGATGCTCCATGAGAACGCTGTCCCAGGAGGTTTGACCGGCCACGATGTCCATGACCACTTTCATGCCGCGCTTGTGCGCTTCATCGACCAGGCGCTGGAAGTCGTTGGTGGTGCCGTAGTCGGGATTGACGGCGTAAAAATCGCGCACGGCGAAGGGGCTGCCGATGGCGCCTTTCTTCATTTTTTCGCCGATGGGATTGATCGGCATCAGCCAGAGAACGTCCACGCCAAGATCCTTCAGTTCATCCAACCGCGCGGTAATCGCATTGAGGTCGCCTTCCTTGGAGAAGTTGCGCGGGAAGATTTCATAGACCACCGCACTGCGGAGCCAGTCGGGTGATTTGCGGGTGGCCAAAACCGGGGTATCCGCCGCTGATGCGATGGTGGAAGTGAACGCCAGCAAGCCAAGAATAGCCAGGGCGAAGAGGCATCGTGAATTCTGTTGTATTTTGATCATGGCTGATGAGTGTTTCGGCTGGTTTCTACTTCCTTTCATCCGGCCTGTCCAGCGCATTTTGTTCCTAAGCCGGAGTTTGCGCTTTGGCGATTGCTTTGAGGACGCGCTTCAGCGTCTTGACGGCCCGGTTGTTTTCCCTGGGCGTGCCAACGGAGAGGCGAATCCACTCCGGCAGTTTATAGCTGCCCATGGGCCGCGCAATCACTCCCTGCTTTTGCATTTCCTCGAAGACACGCTGCCCCTGCCCCACTTGCACGAGGACAAAATTCGCAAACGAAGGCACAAACGGCAGGCCCATGCGGGTGAAGGCATCCTGGAGGAATTTCAGGCCGGCGAAATTGTTCTCGCGCGTCTTCCGCATGTGCTCCACGTCATCCAAAGCGGCCAACCCCGCCGCTTGGGCGAGGGCATTGATATTGAAGGGCTGCCGGATCTTTTCCAACGCGGCAATAAATTCCGGATGCCCAATGCCATAGCCCAGGCGCAACCCGGCCAGTCCGTGGATTTTTGAAAACGTCCGCATGAGGATCAGATTCGGCTTTTCTCCAGAGCAAATCATCGGGGTCAGGTCCAAAGGATTCTCCAGGAATTCGATGTAAGCCTCGTCCATGATCAGCACGACTTGGGGGGGAATCGCTTGGATGAGACGCCGGACCTCGTCGGGCGAAGCGAGCGTGCCGGTGGGGTTGTTGGGATTGGCCACGAAAACAACCTTGGTCCGGTCCGTGATTGCGTTGGCCATGGCCGTGAGATCATGGGCATGATTTTTTGTCGGGACGGTGATGAGATTGGCTCCGAACAACCGCGTGACAATCGGGTAAACGGCAAAACAAGATTCGGAGACCACCACGTCGTCATTCGGCCCGAGCAAGGCGTGTCCGAGCAATTCAATAATCTCATTGGAGCCGTTGCCCAAAATCAAATGGGCCGGATCGACCTTCAGGCCCGCCGCCAGCCTTTGTTTGAGATAAAAGGCGTTGCCATCCGGGTAGAGATGCACCTGCCGGGCAGCCTGGCGCAAGGCGGCCAGGGCGGCGGGGGAAGGGCCGAGTGGATTCTCGTTGGAGGCCAGCTTGATGATGCGGCGATCGGGCAGGCCCAATTCGCGGGCCACCTCGGCGATGGGCCGTCCCGGCTGATAAACCGGGAGATTCTGCAGGACTGGGTTCAGGGCAAAGGGCAGAGTCATAGTTTTGTTTTCAAAGGGCGCTCAATATTTTGTTGACATCGACGTGCGCGGCGATGATGTCGCGGATGACGGAAATTTTCTCAGTGTCGCCCGGTCGTGTCTTGACGGTGAGGTTGTGGACGCGCGAGGCGACGACGTAACTGTCTTCCGCGGCGAGCAGCACGGGAAATGCCGCCTTTTCGATAATGCGGAGGATGGCGGGATTGGGACGGAGATTATCTGTCAATACTATTCCTGCCAACAGTTGGCTGGGATCCGAGGCCACGACGGAGGCGGCCATGACGATGTCCTCCCGGTCGCCGGGGGTGATGACGAGACAGCCGCGCTTGAAAAGGCTGATGGCATTCTGGGCGCCCATGGCCCCGATCACGACGCTGTCCACCGGAGTATTGGCGCGTCCGCTCTGGTTGAGGCGCTCCGCCTTCAGGTCTTCCTGGATGGATTCAATAGTGGGGCTCGACAGCAAGTGGTGATGTGGCAGAACGCCAAGCAGATCCAGGCCCTTGCGTTTCAGGCCGCGCCGGGCGAATTCGGTGATGTAATCCAATTTGTCGGGCGTGACTTTGTTGAGGATGACGCCGATGATCTCGACCCCCTCCCGTTCGAACACGGCCTGATTGAGATAAAGTTCGTCAATCGGTTTGCCAATGCCGCCCTGGCTGATGAGGATGACCTTCGTGCCCAGGATTTTGGCCACCTGCGCGTTGGACAAATCAAAAACCGAGCCGACGCCGGCATGGCCCGAGCCTTCGCACAAGACAAAATCCTTTTCCCAGGCGACGCGGTCGAAGGCCTTGGTGATTTTTTTGATCAGCGCCTCGTTGTTGGATGATTGCAGGTATTTGCGCGTAAAATCCGGCTCAACCGCAATGGGACTCATATCCACCAGCGGACAATTGAGCTGGTAAACCTGGTCCATCAGCACGGTGTCTTCATCGATTTTTTGCTCCTCGATTTCGACAAAGCGCTGCCCGACGGGCTTGATGTAGCCGATGCGCGGGTAAAAGCTTTGCAAGGCCGCGAGCAGCCCGATCGAGGTCGTGGTCTTGCCCTCGTTCTGACGGGTCGCGGCAATATAAACGCGAGGCGTGACAGTGTTCATGGCTCGGCTGCCGGCAGGGGCGCGCTGGCTGGATCCGCAGGCGGATAAAGGTCCTTAAAGTCCACGGCTTGCACCCCGACGATGGCCGCCACGCCGAGGACATCGTGGGCGTTGGAACCGCGCGACACATCGGCGGCCGGGCGGCCCAGGCCGAGCAGGATTTGGCCGTAGGCATGGGCCTTGGCCACGTGTTGAATGAGTTTGCTGCCAATGTTGCCGGCGTTGAGGTCAGGAAAGATCAGGACGTTGGCGCGGCCAGCGACCTGGCTGTCGAAGGTCTTGCGCGAGGCAATTTCCGGAATCAAAGCCGCATCGACCTGGAGTTCGCCGTCAAAATCCGCTTCCATTCCTTTTTCATGCGCCAGTTTTTGGGCCAGGGCGGTCGCCGCCTGCACTTTGCCGATGGAGGCATGAGTCGCGCTGCCCTTGGTGGAAAAGGACAACAGCGCCACGCGAGGACGGATGGCCATGAGTTGGTGGCACAAATCGGCCGTGGAGACGGCGATGTCGGCCAATTGCTGCACCGTCGGCTCGGGAATGACGCCGCAGTCCGCCATGAAGAGCGTGCCTTCATCGCCAAAGCGCGTGTCCTCAACTTCCATCACCATGCAACTGGAGGCCGTGGTGGCTTTGGGCGCGACTTTGACAATCTGGAACAAGGGGCGCAGGACGCTGCCGGAACTCTCATTGGCCCCGGAAATAAACCCGTCCACCTGATGCATGGCCAGCATCATCGCGCCGTAATAATTGGGGTTGAGCATCGTTTCGTGCGCTTCCTTTTCCTCGACACCCTTGTAGCGGCGGAGCAATTCATAGCGCTTGACGAAAGCCGGCAGGTCTTCACTTTCAGCGGGGTTGATGATACGGACGCCTTCTAGCGAGACATTCAACTCAGCGGCGGCCTGTTTGACCTTGGTCCGGTCCCCCAGCAAGACGGGCGCGCCCAGGCGCAGGGAGTAAAACTGGCGGGCGGCCTGAAGCACACGCGGTTCGGTCCCCTCCGGGAAAACGACCCGTTTCGGGTGGCGCTGCAACTTTTCAATAATATGAGCGATAAATCGCATGAGGCAGTTAAGTACGCGTTGACGCCGCAAAATTCAAGGTTTCTTCGCGGGACACCCAGCTCAGACGCATCTAAATCTTGGCGTTTCTCATTAACACCGCGGCTTCAGCCCGGTGTGATGGCTGGCTTGCGACATCCTTAACCGTTTCAACGGTTTCCCAGGTGACGGTAAGCCGTTAAAACGGCTGGAGTCCGCCTTACGTCTCCTCGACACCGGGCTAAAGCCGCGGTGTTAATGAGAGTCGGACACATGGCCCCAAGAATTTTGATGCGTATGCCCTAGCGGGACAGGCCACCGCTCTTAACCCGGTTCCGATATGCCGAGTGCGCGGCAGATTTTTCGAACCAACAAATCGGGAATTTCGTTGTGCCGGGGAAAAGGCTTACGTCGCCCGGTGGCCGGTTAAGTTCGCGGCGTTTCACGCCAGTTCCAGCGCAGAACCATCACCGGGGAGCTTGCGGCGGGCGTCTTCACGCCGGTTTTCATATCCCGCGTGCTTCTGTTCTGGCTGCGGCCCATCGGGCTTTCATCGCCGCAGCGATTCTCATCTTGGCGGCGACGCTCATTTTTCGGGCGACTGGCTTGCGACTGCTTGCTCGCTCCCTGGCTTTTGCCCATCGCGCACGTGCTGCCGCCGCGATCTGCGCCCTGGCCGAGGAACTTATTCTTCGGCTTGCCTTTTTCGGCGGCTTTGCTTTCGGCCCTTGAACGGACGCCGGCGTGGCAGTCTGGCGGGACGGCTTCATTGGTTCCGATATCTTTGCGCCACATTGGCCAACGGTCTGCGCCTCGGCTAATTCAATGCCGAAGACATCAGTCAATTCTTTGTCTGTCAGGGCCGAAACGCCCTCGCTCGCCGTCTGCCGGACGGCTTCGGCGGCGGAAACTTTACTGATCAGGTCTGATGGGTCCACACCGCGCAGGAGAAAGAGCAGTTCGGGGCTTTGATCCAACCGCGCACCGACTCCATACAGCGAAGCGGCGACGTGTTTGCACAGATCGGCCCAATCCGGGCACGAGCAGTCCAATTCGATCTCTTTGGGTGTCGGAAAAAGCCCTCGTTCGGCGCGCGTCACGATTTGCATGACCGACGAGGACAATTTGCCTTGCAGCAATTCGATGAGGGAATCAATTTTCCCGGCGCACTCTGTTTGGATGGATTTCCAGAGGCTCGCCGCCAATGGCTTGATTTTGATTTCGATCTTGTAAAGGCTCGACCCTGAAACGCGGGCGGTCACTTTGCCCTGGCTTATCTGGAGATCGACAACCGAGCCGTTGCGAACGTAGGTGCGTCCGCGCGGCAGGCGGTTGGCGTAGTCGCTGTAAGCCTCCAAATTGTCGCACCATGCCCTGCCCCAAAAGGTGCTGGCAATCTTGCGGCTTTCCAGCAGGACCGGCGCCGCAGTCTGGCCACCCATTTTGGCCAGTTTTGCCAACTCACGCGCGGCTTTCGCCCGGCGTTCCGCCACCGGCACGTAGGGCCGCCATCCAAAGCTCCAACTCATATTCTTTCTCCAAGCGGGTCATCAGCATCCGTTTCCGTCAAAAATTTCTAATCTTCAGCGGCGGCTTTAATATCCAACGCCACAAAACGAAGCAATTCGGAATTGTTCATTTCCGTCATCAATCGTTCCGCGCCTTCGCCCAAAATGTCCTCAGCCAACGCGCTTTTGCCAGCGATGATGTCGTGGATTCGCTCCTCCAGCGTGCCGCGACAGGTGAATTTGTGAACCATGACGTTACGCTTTTGCCCAATGCGGAAGGCGCGATCCGTAGCTTGGTTCTCGACGGCGGGATTCCACCAGCGGTCGAAATGAATGACGTGCGAGGCGGCGGTGAGATTGAGGCCGGTGCCGCCGGCTTTGAGCGAGAGGACAAAAAAGGGTGGACCGCCGTCGCGTTGAAAGGCATCCACCAACTCCTTGCGCTTGGAAACGGGCGTTCCGCCGTGGAGAACCACGCCGGATTGGCCAAAGACAGATTCCAAATACCGCGCCAACGGGTCGGTGATCTCGCGGTATTGGGAAAACACCAAAACTTTCTCCTGTTTGGAGGCGATTTCCTCGCACAGTTCAGCCAGGCGATGGAATTTGCCGCTGTCCCCCGGGGAATAGGTTCCATCGCCGAGCCATTGCGATGGATGATTACAGATCTGTTTGAATCGGGTCAGGAAGGCCAGGATGATGCCACGGCGCTGGATTCCTTCGACCTCCGGCGCATTGAGTCGCTCGGCCAGTTCGTTGACCGATTGCTGATAGAGCGCGGCCTGGCGCCGGGTCAGCGGGCAAAACGCGGTCACCTCGGTTTTTTCCGGCAAGTCGCTGATGATGCGTTTATCGGTCTTGAGCCTGCGCAAAATGTAAGGCCGCACCAACCGCCGCAATGGGGCGAACTGATTTTGAGCTTCCTGTGACCGGCTTTTGACAAACGCCGCAAAGTCCCTGGCGCCGCCGAGCAGACCGGGGCAAAGGAAGTCAAATAGCGACCACAAATCCGAAAGGCGGTTTTCGATGGGCGTGCCGCTGAGAGCGATGCGGTGCCGGCTGCGCATTTCCTTGACCGCGCGGCTCTGACGCGCGCCGGCGTTCTTAATGGCCTGGGCCTCGTCAAGAATAACGAGGTTCCACTGCGCTTCCTTGAGCCAAGCCAGGCGGACAGCCATCGAGTAGCTGGTAATCACAAGGTCGTTGCCAGTCAAAGCCGCGGCCGGAGTTTTGGCCGCGGCAGTGAGTTTTTCATTTGGGGTTTCGGACGGATGAGCATAAAAAACTGACAGCGACGGCGCGAATTTCTGAATTTCGGACTTCCAATTCGCGATGAGCGAAGCGGGCACAATCAACAGGCTCGGCACGGCAACCTTGGCGGTTTTCGCCGCGGACTGAGCGCGCTTGAGAACCAACAGCAGTGAGATGACTTGAATAGTTTTGCCCAAACCCATGTCGTCGGCCAGGCAAGCCCCAAGACCGAGTTTGTTCATGAACCAGAGCCAATGCGAGCCCTGGCGCTGGTACGGACGCAACTCCGCCCGCAATTCTTGTCCAGGGTCGGATTCGGCGGAAACCTCTGGTCGCTGCAGTTCGTCGAGGAGATTTTTGAGGCCTTCGCCCGCCATCACACTTGACCAGTCGGCGCGCGCAGTCTCGGCTGCCGCTTCGACTGCTTCGCCGGGCTGAAAACCCGACAAGAGCCTCAATCCCTCCAACAACGGCAAACCGTCCGGCCCGGCGGCGGATTGAACTCTCTTCCAGTGTTCGAGCACCTGTTGAAGTTTGTCCTTGTCCACTTCGACCCATTTGCCCTTGAGCAGTGTCAGACCGCTGGTGGATTGCAGAATCGCCTTCATTTCCGCTTCGGTCAGCGGTTCGCCTTCCAGGGAAAGGCCCACTTGGAAATCCAGCAGGCTGTCCTTGCCAACCAGATTCCCTTTGGCTTCGCCGATTCGCACGCTCACTTGCGGACGGGGCGGACGGCCCGCCTTCCACCAATCAGGAATGCGAACGACCAAACCGCTTTGCTCGAACAACGGAATCTCCTTCAAAAAAGCGAACGCCTGATCCGGCCGCCAAACCTGCGGATGAAAAATGGCCCGGGAATCCAACAGTTGACGCGCGACTCTGCTCTGCTCGGCCGCGCGTTGGATCGGCGAAAGCAACGCCGTCAGCGCCGTACGGTTTTTCGCCCCGGCGTATTCCTCCAAGGCCCGCCCCAGCGGCAGATGCTGCACCTTCCCCTGTTCAGAAACCCGGTTTGTGTAAGTGGCCAGGAACGCGAAAGGATGAGCCGGATTTCGTTTGTTTTCCGCCAGATGAAACGTGACGCGCCCCACCGCGTTCCAGAGCGGGTTGCAACTCTTGAGATAAGCCGCCGCCCCGCCGGAAGCGCGGGAAATGCCGGCATGAACGTGAGCGTCCAGCTCATCCCACAATCGTGCGAGCACGATGTTATTCAGGTACTCAAGCCCCTTCATTGGCGGCGCGGTTTCCACCAACCCTGTCCAATCGTTCTCGCCCGGTTTCGCGACGATCAAGCCGTCGGCGGCGTCCAGATTCGGATTGTGACAAAAAGACGTGAAATAACGCCGGGCCAGCCCACGCCAAAAGCCAAAGGTCGGCGGCAGCGCCTCATGCAGAAACCCGGATGCGAGAATCTCCAAGCCGCGTGAACCCGACGCGGTAAACGCTTCCGTCAGTCGCGTTGCGGCAGCTGGATTGAGCTTCGGCTCCGCCTGCTCGTCCGGCTCGACAAACAAATGTCCGCCGGGAGATAATGCCAATGCGTGTGACACGCCTGCGACTATACCGCGCCTTCTTGCAACGCCGAGCGAAAAACAGCATCGCCCATTCCGGCCCAAGTCAGGGCACCCTGACCCAGGCGGATTTGACGGCGGCAGAACAGCCTGAGTTAGGCCGTCGCCTTTGCTTGTGTTGGTTATCGGCAAAGGCGTGGATGTCCTTCTCCCCCCGAACGAAGGAAATCGAGAAAGTCCATTTCTGTCCGAAAGTCCCCAAAAGCTTGGACTTAAGTCTGGCATTCAAAAAAGGAAACAAAAACCGTTTGACTTTTACTTTATTACTCGTTACTTTTCAACCAATGAAAACTCGAATTGAGAAATTGCTCGGAGAAATCGGCACGCTGATGCAGGGGCACCTGTCCAAGCGCGATTTCCAGTCGGTAACCCAACTCTCAACGCTTTTGGCATGCCTCCAGTCGTTGCAGAGGCGCGCAACGGAACTCGATGGTGAAATTTCGGAGATCGAATCCACAATCAAAGCACTGAACGGAATGCCCACGCCGCAGAAGGTTGCACAGATTGTTCCTCAATTGGCCCACGCGAATGGCGATTCCGAAGATTTCGGACGCGCTGGGCCCCAGACGCTGCGAATTGAAGTTGACTGGAGTGCCAATGGCAAGACTCACGAGAAAGAACTCATACTTCTCCCGAAAGCGGGCGATGGCGTGGTGAAATTTCTCAGCAGGGTGATCGAGGAATTCGGGCAAGACGCCTTGCAAAAACTCAGCCGCATCAAAATCAACCGCGGGTTGCTGCTTTCCAAGACGCCCGCCACGGATTTTCTGAATCAGACGCAAGGGAAAGTCTATGCCCACAAGCGGCTCCGCGGGACGGACTATTACGTCCTTACCCATAGCCAGACCTCGCAGAAGATGGACGACATCAACCGAATCTGCCGGGTGCTCGGCTTTGTTCCTGGCTCGGTCAAGGTTCGCACTGTGAGCCGTGCCGACTGCTATGCCGAAATCTATGCCTGACTTGCTTGGAGAACTGGCGAAACTCACGTTGGAAGAGCGTGCGGAAATTGTGCAACGCATTGATGAACTCAGTGTGGCTGAGAGGCGATTCCAATAACAGCTCTTTTCTTCGCCCCCGCGATCAAAAACTTCTCAAGACTTTGATGCGCAGTGTTTTACGCAAGATCGCACCAGAAATTACATCTTTTTTGATAATTCTTTCAAAAATCCGTTGACTACACGATTTGTTCACTATAATGTTCATCTAATGAATGACCAATTAGGGCCATGTGAAAGAAAAGTCTGATTTATGAAGGCAGAATGCAGAAGTGAGGAACGGCGAATGCTCTGTGGCCAATCCTGTTTCCCCGGGAACGGTCAGAGTTCCCGTGTTCCGTGGCTCAAGTGTCTGAAAGATGTATTGGCCCCGTTATGGGGGGAGGGGTCTCATCTTAATCCTAATCTTAATCCTAATCCCATGGCCCCGCCTTCGTGTTGTTCTTCAGAACTTCGGCCTTCAGCATTTAGCCTCTCAGCCTTTGCTTCCATCAGTTCTTTGTGCTCTGTGTGCTCTCTGTGGTTCGATGCTTGTGACGGCTCCGTGCCGGGTTGTGACGGCATTTGTGACGGGTTCACCCATGCATAACCCATTGACCATCAACATTTGTGACGGTGTGACGGCTCCAGACCCCTGGACGCCTCGCCCCCACAGCAGCGTCGCCTCTCCTCATTTCGACCTGTTTCGACCAAAAAATTAATCCTAAATGATCCGAAAGAACCGTAAAAGCCGTAAAATCGATTTTTGCCCTGTTTTCGATTGGAAGCTATTGTCGCCCAATGTTTTCCAACCGAGACAGGGGAACGGCATATTACGGCTTTTACGTAAAAATTACGCATGAGTGTATGGGGGGAGGAGACTCAAGTATTATGAAAATCATATTCGTCACACCGCGTCGCAGCCCGTCGCACCCGGTCGCAGTCAAATCCGTGGTGAGCTGTGGCCCATCCTCGTTTCCTTCGTTTCGTGGTTTGTCAGAACTTCAGCCTCCCTGCATGGGGCGGAAGTCAAACCATGATTAGCTTAGTTAAACCCGAATCAAACCAGTGCCCTGGCGGCCAAATTGTATGCAAAGATCTATACAGGAACGCCTTACAAAACAACCAGCGCTTGAACCGGTCATACTACTCAAAGTGAATCAAAGTGATTTTATTTCCATGTGGCCGGCTGCTGAGGTTGTAAAGAATCTCGACACAAGGCCCCCGCCGTCAATTATCCATTTAAGTATGTGGGGAGGGGGGCCCGAACTCATTTCGCTGGCCTTTTCCCCGCTGGCTCGGGTCAGGGGAATCCGATGGTCTGTCAACCGAATAGAGAAAAAAATTAAAAAATGCCAAGAATGCCTAAATCCGTGCAGGCCCCAATTCTCACCATCTGTGGAGGTGTCGGCGGGGGATTTTGCACACTTTCAACTTTGGAACGCATCGGTTAGGATTCGCACATGGCCAAAAGCACTTGCCTTTCTTGTGGACAGCATATCGAGCATCCGGATGAATTGGTCGGGGAACAGATCGTCTGCCCAAATTGCGGGGCAAAAACCCGGCTCAACTCCCCTTCTCCGTCTGCCATCCGCATCCCCAAATTCAAGGACCCGTCCGTGCGGGAACCGGGCGGGTCGCCCGTCGCCCCCGTCGCCAGCCGGATCATCGACAACATCGAGAAGGTGATTGTCGGGAAGCGGGCGGAAATTGTTTTTACGCTGGCGGCTTATTTCGCGGAAGGGCATGTCCTGCTGGAAGACGTGCCGGGAGTGGCCAAGACCATGCTGGCCCGCGCCCTGGCCAGCAGCATCGGGTGTTCCTTCAAACGCATCCAATGCACCCCCGACCTTTTGCCGGGCGATATCACCGGCAGTTCCGTGTTCAACCCCAAGACGACGAATTTTGAGTTCCGGCCGGGGCCGCTCTTTGCCCAGATTGTTTTGGCGGACGAAATCAATCGCGCCACGCCGCGGGCGCAATCGGCGTTGCTCGAAGCGATGGCGGAACGGAAGGTCACGGCTGACGGCATCAATTACGATCTGGCCCCGCCCTTTTTGCTCATTGCCACGCAGAACCCGATTGACCACGAAGGAACGTTTCCGCTGCCGGAAGCGCAATTGGACCGTTTCCTGGTGCGCCTGCGCCTGGGCTATCCGCAAAAGGAAGAGGAAATATCCATGCTCCATCGCCTGCAAGCGCAACATCCCATCAACACGCTGGCGACGGTGGCAACCGCCCAGGAGGTCGTCGCCTGTCAGAAGGCCGTCTGCAAGGTCTATGTGGACGAAAAAGTCAGCCGTTACATCGTGGAAATCATCCAGGCAACGCGCGAGCACCCCGATCTTTCCCTCGGCGGCAGTCCGCGCGCCTCGATGGCGCTGCTGCGTTTCGCGCAGTCGTTCGCGGCCATGAACAGCTATGAATTTGTGGTGCCGGATGATGTCAAACAAGCGGCGCGGCACGTGTTGGGTCATCGTTTGATACTCCGTCCGGAAAGCCGCTTGCGCAAGAAGACCGTCTCCGGGGTGCTCGATGAAATCCTGAAAACGGTGCCCGTGCCGCAAATGCCGGCCACGCCCCCTGCCCGATGAAATGGATTTTCGCCACGGCGGGCCTGCTTGTCCTGGGATTGATCCTTCACCTCAGCCTGTTGATTTACGCGATGTATGTTCTGCTCGGGGTGCTGCTGTTGAGCCGTTTCTTCACGAGGGCTTGGACGGAGCAGATGGAGGCGCGGCGTTTTTGCGACGGGGAAATCGTGGAAATCGGCGCAAGCGTGGAGTGCAAAGTGGCGGTGCGAAACACGGGCCATCTTTCGATTCCGTGGGTGATTTTGGAAGATTCCCTGCCGCGCGAAGCGCTGACGCAAATGCCGGCGCGCCTCAAGGCGGAAGGCGCGCGGCTGGCCCTGGCCCGGCTGCCCGTGGGCGAAACCAAAGTCCTGAGCCAGCGGATCAAGTTTCTCATGCGAGGCTATTACCAGATCGGCCCTTTGCTCGTGGAGACCGGGGACGTGTTTGGTTTGCACCGCCGTTTTCGAATTCTAACCGAGCCGCACTACGTGCTGGCAGTGCCGAAAGTTCTGCCGCTGAGAGGTTACAGCCTGGCCTCGCGCCGTCCGGTGGGGGAGCGTCGCCTGACCCATCGGCTGTTTGAAGATCCGACGCGGCTGTGCAGCATCCGCCCGTATCAACAAGGCGATCCGCTGAACCGGATTCATTGGCGGGCCACGGCGCGGGCCGGGGACCTGCAAACGCGCACTTACGAAAGTTCCTGCGTGTCGGGCGCAACTTTCTTGCTGGATTTTCACAAAGGCAGTTTTTCAGGAGGGGCCGCCATCAATTCGGCGGAACTGGCCGTTGTCACCGTCGCCTCGCTGGCCAATGCAGTGTTTCTGACGGGCGGGCAAATCGGGTTCATCAGCAACGGACGCGACGCGGCTGACCGCATTCGGGAAGAAGGCTGGCGGGCGGAATTTCTGACCCGCGACGATGCGCGGCGGCGGGCGTCCGAAACCCCGGCCAACACCCGGCTTCGGCCCGTTATGGTGGAAACAGGCAAAGGCGAAGACCAGTTCACGCGCATTCTGGCCACGCTGGGCCGCCTGGAGCATAGCGACGGGCTGGATTTCTCCGCGATGGTGACGGAAGCGGTTTCCAAAATATCTCGCGACACTACGGTGGTGGCGGTCCTGGGCAGCGTGACGCCCGGCATCGCCGTTGCCCTGGGCGATCTGGCGCGGCGCGGATTGCTGGTCACGGCGGTGGTGGTGTCATTCGGCATGGAAGCGGTGCCGGATTGGGCCAAACCGCCATCCTGGGCCGAAATGCTGCTGGCGCAAGGGATTGATTTCCGGGTCGTCAACAGCGAGGAATCGATCACCGACCTGTGCGCCGAGGCGATTGTGAGGTGAAATGAGCAAACCGCGAAAAACCGTTGCCGACTACGTGGTGATCGCGCTCAGCCCCGTTTTGATCATGGCGCTGGTGGGGAGCCTCTGTTTCTTTCTGATCGAAGTATTCTATCGAGGCCAGATGATCGGCGGGGTCTGCTGGGTGATGTTTTGGTTCATTGTTGGCATAGTGCTGGTCTCGCGGATCGCCATCGAAAAAAGCACGGAGCACGCGGTCGTATATGGGCTTGGCCTGGCCGCCGCCACCTCGCTCTACATGCATCGGACACAACCTTCTTCTCTCCTGGGAATGATCTTGCTGGCCATTGTCTGGTTCTGCGCTCATAAACTCGTTTGGGATTGCACCCTGATCGACGACGAGCAGGATTCTTCAGGCTGCGGCTTGCTGCAAAAAGCGGACGATCCTCAAAAGGTAAAAGAGGGATTTGGACCAAGATCAGAATTTGGAACGGAACTCGTTACTCCAAAAATAAAAATGGCGGGCAAAGCCTCCGCCCCGCATTCGCCCGGTCGTTGGGTGGTTTATTTTTCATTGGCAGCCTTGCCGCTGTTCGGCGTTGGGCAAATGCTTCTGCCTCGAGACGCGGCAGCGGCCCGACGCGCTGGGTTTGGTCTTCTGGCGATCTATCTGGCCGCCGCATTGGGGTTGCTGGTCACCACCAGTTTCCTGGGGTTGCGGCGTTACTTGCGGCAGCGTTACCTCACCATGCCGCCCGCCATCGCCGTGGCCTGGCTCAAGTTTGGGGCCGGCGTGGCCTGCATCGTTTTGATCGGGGCGGTCATTCTGCCCCGTCCCGGCGCGAATGCGGCCTGGGCAACATTGCGTTACCAAATAGATTATCAACTGCGCCGCGCCAGCGACTACGCCACCCGGGCCAACCCACCCGGCCAGGGCCAGGGCCGGGCCGGGAATCAGACCGGCGGCAAACAAGGCGGCGCCCAACAAAGTGATCAGACACAGGGGAACAAACAGACCCCGAACCAGGAGAAACCGGGAGAAACGCAAAAGTTGCCGCAGCGCAAGTCCGCCCCGGCGGTTTCCAGCGCTCAGGCGGGCAATATTCACACTTTTCTCCGAACCGCGCTTCTGATTGCCGCTGCATTGGTCATTGGCGCATGGATCGTCCGCCGCCGCCATTTGCTTTTGGAAATGGCCCGGTCAATCCTTGCCGCCCTCGCGCAGTTCATAAGAAATCTTTTCGATTTGATGCCGTCCCACAAGCCTTCCAAAACCGCCGAAGCCGCGCCGGTACACGCCAGGCTCCTTTCTTTTGCCGAATATAGAAACCCCTTCTTCACCGTAAAGGACCGCGCCTGGCCGCCGGAACAGATCATTCTTTACAGTTACGAAGCGGTCCAAGCCTGGGCGAAAGAATTGGGGATTGCGGCGCGTCCCGAAGAAACCGCGCGCGAGTTTTGCGGGCGGCTGAGCGAGCAACGTCCGGAATTGGATTTGGACACTTTGGCGCGCCTCTACGCGCATGCCGCCTACGGAAGGAAACTGCCCCCACAGTGCGACCTCGAACCGATCCGGAAACTCTGGCGGCGGCTGGCCGCTCAAGAAAATGCTGAAGCCTAAAGGCTGATGTATGAATCCGCCGTCTTGTCCGCCAGATTCGTCTTTCCGTGTCCAATTTCTGCCATTCAAAGGCTTGCCCTTTGGCGCGGATTGCCGATAATACGGCGTGAATCATACAAAAAAAGGTCCGGCATGAGCGCCAAAGCCGCTAAAACGAGGGAAACGGCGGAGAGCCGCTGGCTGTCCTACCGGCCGGAAATCAAGGTGCTCGATTGCACCATCCGCGACGGCGGGTTGATGAATAACCACCTCTTCGACGACAAAACTGTCAGGCTGGTGTATGAGACGTGCATCGCCGCTGGGATTGATTATATGGAGTTGGGCTACAAGGCGTCGCGCAAGGGGATCAAACAGGGGGAGCACGGCTGTTGGAAGTACTGCACAGAGGAGGACATGCGTCGTGTGGTGGGCGACAACGAAACGGATCTCAAACTAAGCGTCATGGCCGATGCGGAACGGTGCGATTACCATCAAGATATACTGCCGAAAAAGGACAGCGTGGTGGACCTGATCCGCGTGGCGACCTACATCACCCAGATTCCCACCGCGCTCGACATGGTCAAGGACGCGCACGACAAAGGCTACGAAACGACGGTCAATTTGATGGCCGCCTCGATCATTCCCGACCGGGAACTGGACGAGGGGCTGGCCATGCTGGCCAAATCCGAATCCGAAGCCATTTACCTGGTGGACAGTTTCGGCGCGTTTTACAGCGAGCAGATCCATTATCTGGTGAAGAAATACATGTCCTATTGCAAGCCCGCCGGCAAGGAAGTGGGCGTGCATATGCACAACAATTTGCAACTGGCTTATGCGAACACGATCGAAGGCATCATCGAAGGCGCCAATTTCCTCGATGCCACCATGGCCGGCCTGGGCCGCGGCGCGGGCAATTGCCCGATGGAGTTGCTCATCGGTTTTCTGCACAACCCCAAATACCAGCTTCGCCCCATCCTCGATTGCGTGCAGAATCACATCGAGCCGATGCGGTCGAAACTGCTCTGGGGCTATGACCTGCCCTATTTGTTGACGGGCCTGCGCAACCTGCATCCGCGCGCGGCCATCAAGTTCAAGGAGGGAGAACTCAAAGGCGAGAAAGGGGACATTCTCAAGTTCCACGACTCTGTGACGGACCAGGACTGATGGAAATTCTTGTCTTGCGGTTTTGAATCTTTCCGTAAGATGATTGTCATCTATTAAATGAGCAAAGCAATGTGTCAGCCGCCGCCACCGTCCGCCCGACAGGCTTGAATTCATGCGACAGTTTTTTACAATCACGAGCAACGCCTTCATGGAATTGATCCGGCAGCCGGTTTTTCTGCTGCTGATGACGGCATCGGCGCTGTTTGAGATTTTCCTGGCCTGCATTAACTACTTCGGGTTTGGCGACGAACCCAAGCTCGTCAAGACGAGCGCCCTGGCGGTGATGCTTCTGGCCGGGCTTTTTGGGGCGGTGTTGAATGCCTCAGCATCCGTGGCGCGGGAAATCCGCAGTGGTACGGCCCTGGCGGTGCTGGCCAAGCCGGTGGGACGCGCACGATTCCTGCTGGCCAAATACGCGGGGCTGGCCCTGGCCCTGACGGTCCTGACCTTCGTCAATTGCATCGCCGCCCTGCAGGCGACGCGCATGGCCTTTGACGCCTACGGGGACATTGATTACCCGGGCTTGGAAGTCTTTTGCGGTGCACTGATCCTGGCCTATGGCATAGGCGGACTGACCAATTATTTTCTGCGTCGCCCGTTTGTGTCGGATGCCGTCATGGCGGTGGTGATTATGGCGGTTTTGGCGTTTTGCGTTTTGCAATTTATACCGCGCGACCCCGGTCGCATGGGCATGGATTACAAGGGGATGGACTGGCGGGTCATTCCGGCGTCGGCCCTGATACTGATGGCTCTGCTGATCCTGGCCGCGCTGGCGCTGGCCTGCTCGACCCGCGTGGAAATGTTGCCGGCGCTGGCCATTTGTTCAGCCTTGTTTTTGATAGGGCTTGTATCGGATTATTTCTGGGGGACGCGGGCCAGCGAGGGTTCTTGGTGGGCATCGGTTCTTTACACGGTGACGCCAAACTGGCAACTGTTCTGGGTGGCAGATGCATTGGATGAGAACAACCGGATTCCCCTGGCTTACTTGGGCAAGGCCCTTGGGTACGCCTGCGCCTATATCGGAGCGATCCTGGCCCTGGCCCTGGTCCTGTTTGAAGATCGCGAACTGAGTTGAAATTGCCATGGATCAAAACGCAAAGAGAATCGGATTAATCAATTGGGTGGTATTATTGCTGGCCACGATCGGCCTGTTGCTGGTGACCCGTTTTGTCAGCACGGCGGCAGGCGCGCTGGCCACGATTCTGGCTGGGTTTGGGTTGATTGTGGCGTTCTTGAGCTACTTCCAGATGGATCTGGCGGAGAGGGAGAACTTCGAACGGCTGGAATTGGAGGAGTTGAGCAAATCGCGCGGCAGCGAATCGCTGTTTGCGGGCGCGGGCGCGGACACCTTTCCGGCGAAGCGTTCGCGCGAGCAGTTTGAACGTTATTTTGTGCCGGGTTTGACCGGGCTGTTGTTCATTCTGCAAGCCGCCGCCGCTTGGTGGCCTTGGAAGAAAGTGGCGTCCATCGCGCCCATCATTTCCGATCGCGCCACGCTGGCCATGGCCTTGCTGGGGATGTTTGGACTGATCCTCTTTCTGCTGGGAAAATATTCCAGCGGACTGGTTCGGCTGCAAGGGCAAAGACTGCTGCGGCCGGGCGCGGCCTATTTGATGTTGAGCGCTTACGCGTGCTTCCTGGTCACGGCGGACATCGCGGCGGTATTGGCGGGTTTTCCCAAGACGGACTTGATCGTGGCCCGGTTCCTGTGCGTGGTCATCGGGTTGATCGCGGTGGAGACCCTTTTGGGATTGGTCCTTGAAATCTACCGCGTGCGGGTGCGGGGTGGAGAATCACGCGTTCTCTACGAGAGCCGGCTGGTCGGATTGCTCGGGCAGCCGGAAGCGATCATCACCACTGCCGCCCACGCGCTGGATTACCAATTTGGTTTCAAAGTTTCGGAAAGCTGGTTCTATCGGTTTCTGGAAAAGGCCTTGGGATGGCTGATCCTGGCGCAATTGGGCGTCTTCATTCTGTCCACTTGCTTTGTCATGATCGAACCAGGGGACGAGGCGTTGTTGGAGCGCTTTGGCCGGCCTGTGGGGCCGGATGGAATTATCGGGCCGGGCTTGCATCTGAAATTGCCTTGGCCAATTGACCAGACGACCACCTACCACACCGAGCAAATCCAAAAATTCATCGTTGGCGCGACACCTGACGTAACGGCCACGACTATTGTTTGGACCAAGGCCCACGCCAAAGAGGAGAATTTCCTTGTGGCCAGTCGCGAAACCGGACTGGCGCAATCGACTAATTATTCGGCCGGGACCAAAAGCCCGCCGGTAAACCTGCTGGCCGTCAGCATTCCGGTGCAATACCAGATTACCAATCTGGCGTCATGGGCCTACAACAATCAGGATCCGGAAGCGTTGCTGGAGGGCGTGGCGACGCGCGAAGTGGTGCATTACCTGGCCAGCGCTGATTTCGACGATCTGATGTCGCGTGGGCGCGCTGTGGCCGGCGACATTTTGCGCCGGAGAATGCAGGCGGAGGCGGACAAGTTGCAGCTCGGGGCCAGGGTCATATTTGTGGGGTTGGAAGACATTCATCCGCCTTCAAAAGTGGCCAAGTATTTTGAAAACGTGGTGGGCGCGGCCGAAACCCGGGAAGCGAATATTCTGCAGGCGCAGGCTTACGCCATCAGCACCAACGCCTGGGCCGGGGCGGAATCGTCCAACCGGGTGTGGAAAGCCGAGGCCGACGAACACCGTGCGATAACCAACGCCACCGCCCGTGCCATGCTTTTCACCAATCAAGCCCTGGCTTACGCCGCCGCTCCGGGCGTCAACGGCGTTTACGAACAACGCGCCAGGCTGGAGGCGCTGGTCGAGGGAAGCCAAAAGGCCCGCAAATACATCCTCGCCACCACCAATACGCCCGACATCCTCATTTTTAATCTGGAGGACAAGATCCGCCCCGATTTGCTGGACCAACTTTCAGCTCCCAAAAAGTAATATGAAACGTAGCCGTCTTACCATTGCCGTCGCCTTTGTCTTAATCGTCATATTCGGCCTCCTGCTTTTTGTTTATCAGGTGCGAAAGTCCGAAGTCGCCGTGGTCACCTTGTTCGGCAGGGTGGACCATGTGAAGGAAACGCCCGGGCCTGGCTTTCGCCTGCCCTGGCCGATTGAGAAGGTTTATAAACTGGACCAGCGCATTCAGGATTTTGAAGGCCGGTTCGAGCAGGTGAAGTTGCCCGACCAAAACCTCATTTTTCTCCTCGTCTATGTGGGCTGGCGCATCGATGACCCGGCGGTCTTCTTTCCCAAATTCAGCAATGGCTCCGTGGTGGCCGCGCAGGGTGTGTTGGAGGACGTGGTGCGTAGCGCCAAAAACGAGGTGGCCGGGCAACATCCCTTCCCCGACTTCATCTCGGCGGACGAGAAACAAATGAAGCTCACACAGATCGAGGGCGAGATTCTGGACAAGGTCAGGCAGCGGGTGAAGGACCTGAACTATGGAATCGGCATCAAGTTCGTCCGGATTAAAAAAATCGGCCTGCCGGAAAGCGTCACGCAAAACGTCTTTGATCGCATGCAAGCCGAGCGCGAGTACTACACCGCGCAAATCCGGTCCTTGGGCGAGGAGGAATCGACCAAAATCAAGTCCGCCGCCGACAGCGCCGCCGCCAAGTTGTTGTCGGATGCCGATGCCCAGGCTTACGCCATCCGCGGGCAGGGGGAAGCGCAGATGATAAAGTCTCTGCAAGTGTTGCAGGAGAATCCCGAACTGGCCGAGTTTAACATGCAAATCACGGCGCTGGCTCAGTTGCTCAAGGAAAAGGCCACCTTGGTCCTGGATCAGAGTACTTCACCACTCAATTTGCTGCAACCCATTCAGCCGCAGAAGGTTGAATCCACAAACGCTGTTCTCGGGAAGGTCCCATGAGCGAACAGAATCCCAACCAAATGCCGCCCCCGGGCCAGGGCCCGTCTGCAGATGACGCTGGTTCGCAGGCGCTGTCGGACGCGTTGCGCAGCAGCTTTTTCATCGTCAAGATCATCATGGTAGTGCTGGTTCTGGCGTTTCTCAGCTCCGGTTTTTTCACCGTCAGGCAGGATGAGAGGGCGATCGTTTTGCGCCTGGGCAAGCCGGTCGGCGAAGGGGAAAAAGCGTTGTTGATGCCCGGCGCCCATTGGGCCTTTCCAAAACCCATCGATTCCATTGAAAAGATTCCCTATAACCAGGTGCAGGAGGCGCAATCCTCAGTCGGCTGGATGCTCACGCCGGAGGAACGCCGCAAAGGCGCCACCCCGTCGCAGACTGGAAACGGCCTCGATCCGGCCACGACCACCTACGACCTGACGTCGGACACCAATGTCATTCACGTGGTGGCCGATTTGCATTATCGTATCACGGACCCGATTCATTTTCATTTCGATTTTTCCAATGCCCCGGTCTTTGTGACCAATGACTTGAACAACGCCTTGTTGTACACCACCAGCCAGTTTTCCGTGGATGACATCCTGACACGCAGGAGAACCGCCTTCAAGGAAGCCGTCACCGCGCGTATGAACGATTTGATTCAGGAGCAGCGCCTGGGCATCCGCGTGGACCAACTCGACGTCGAATCGGCTCCGCCGACTTATTTGCTGGCCAAATTCAATGAAGTCGATACGGCCACGCAAAAACGCAACACGGCCCGGACCCAGGCCGAAAGTTATGCGACCACAACACTGGCGGAAGCGCGGGGACAGGCCGCGACGCGCACCAATGTGGCGGAGGCCGGCCGTTCCCGGCTAGTCGCCATGGTGGGCGCGCAAGCCAGGGAATTTATCGACGTGCAGCCCGAGTACGAGCGCGATCCGCAGTTCTTCAAACAGGTGCGGCAAATGATGGTGCTGGAACAAATCTATACCAATGCCCAGGAGAAAATCCTGGAGCCGCACCAGAACGCGCGCGAATTGCGCTTGAATCTGAGCCGTGAACCGCAGGGGTCCTCCACCAATTCCACCACCCCGTAACCTTATGCAAGTCACATCGCTTTTAAGCCGGCACGAACACGATGGGGAAGGTCACGACCACGACCATTCCCACACCGTTGTGCCGCTCACGCAAACCTTGATCGGTCTGCTCTTTGTTTTGAATTCGTTTGTCGTCATCTGGGCCTTCTCGGACGAGAGCAATCCGGTCGCCGCCTTCAGCGCCATGATCGGGGCGATCATTCTGGGCTATCCCATTGTCTGGACAGCCCTGGACGATCTGCGCCGGGGGCTTTTGACCACCAACGAGTTGGTCGCCCTGGCGGTACTGGCCTCATTTGGCTCGGCGAATTTCCAGGTCAGCGGCTATCAGCAGGCGGGCATCGTGGCCTTTTTCATGTTGATGGGGCAGATCATTGAAACACGCACCGCCGAAGGAGCGCGTCATTCCATTGAGTCGCTCATCAAATTGACTCCGCCCAAGGCGCGGCGGATTACGCCGCAGGGGGAGGAGGAAGTGGCCACCAGTCTCTTGGCGGTGGGCGACGTGATTCGCGTCCGGCCCGGCGATAATATCGCCGCCGATGGTGTGATCGTGGCCGGTCATGGCTCCTTCAACCAGGCCAACATCACCGGGGAATCATTGCCGGTGGACAAGAAGCCCGGGGACGAAGTGTTTGCCAGCACACAGAACCTGACCGGGGTGCTGGAGATCCGCGTGACGCGGGCCGGGGAAGACACGACCTTGGGGAAAGTGCGGGAACTGATCCTGGCGGCGGAGAAAACAAAACTGCCCATCATGCGCATCATCGACAATTACATGGGCTTTTACACCCCGCTGGTGCTGGTCATCGGCGCGCTGGTCTGGGCCTTTACCGGAAACTTGAACCAGGTCATCACCGTCTTAATCATGGCCTGCCCCTGTGCTTTCATCCTGGCCACGCCCAGCGCGATGGTGGCGGCCCTGTCGGCAGCGATGCGTCTGGGGATTTTGATCAAGAACGTGGGCGATATTGAACTTGCGGCGAAGATCAATGCATTTGTCTTTGACAAGACCGGCACCCTGACCACAGGCAAGCTTGCCGTAAGCCGCTTGGCGCCGGTGGCGGGAACCACCCCGGCCGAGTTGCTGCGCGTGACGGCTTCGGCTGAAAAGTACAGCAACCATCCCACGGCCAAGGCCCTCGCTCAACTGGCTGGCGAGGCGGGCGTGCCTCTGTCCGAGCCAAAGGACTTCTCCGAAGCCGCCGGGCGCGGCGTCAGCGCGCAAATCGACGGCGCCAAAGTGGCCATCGGGCGGGCGCAATGGCTCAAGGAACAGGGCATTGCAGAGGATTTTCTAAAATTGGTGGATCTTAACGAAACGGAAGGCTTCAGCCTGATTTTCGTGGCGCGCAACGGGAAGTTCATCGGATGGGTCGGCCTGCAGGACCAGACGCGCCCCGAAGCGCGCGAGGCTCTGGCGCAATTGCGGGCCACGGGCGTGCGGCGCATC
This sequence comes from Limisphaerales bacterium, assembly GCA_052325505.1. Taxonomy (GTDB): domain Bacteria; phylum Verrucomicrobiota; class Verrucomicrobiia; order Limisphaerales; family Palsa-1400; genus DASRLE01. Next base: position 19,614 of record JBKQUS010000162.1, on the reverse strand, counting down.
GCCATGATCAGCGGGGATCGCCAGCCGGTGGCCACGCGAGTGGGGCGCGAGATCGGCTGCGAAGAGGCTATCGGCGAGTGCCTGCCGCAGAACAAGGTGGAATATGTGCGCCAGACCAAGGCCAAGGGATACCGCGTGGCGGTGATCGGAGACGGTGTGAACGACGCGCCCGCCCTGGCTGCAGGCGATCTTGGCATCGCCATGGGCGCGGCGGGCAGCGAAGTGGCCATCCACAGCGCCACCATCGCGCTGATGAACAATGACCTGAATCGCCTGCCATTTTTGGTAAGACTCTCGCGTCAAACACGTTCCGTCATTAACCAGAACTTTCTTTTCGGAATATTATTTGTCATTGGGGGTATGACTTTGGCGGCGTTGAATTATCTGCCGCCCATTGCCGCGGCGTTTCTGCATGTGGTCGGTTCGTTGATTGTGGTGTTCAACAGCGCACGGTTGGTGCGGCAGGGCGAAGAAATGGACCCGCACCTGGCCCCGGTCGGCGAACCGTCTGGCCCCGCCACGCCGACTAGCGCCCCGTTGACGCCAACTCCAGTCAGCGCATGAGTGCCGTTGTTGATATTGCACCCTCCCCCCCTGCGACAGGAGACAAGCCAAAACAAGGCCAGCCGATCGTCTCGGTGCGGGGCTTGACCAAGGTCTTCAAGGATTTCTGGGGCCGTCCCAGGGCGCGCGCGGTGGACAATGTTGATTTTGAAGTGCGGCGGGGTGAAGTCTTCGGCTTGCTGGGTCCCAACGGTTCCGGCAAAACGACCACGGTGAAGATGTTGCTCGGCTTGCTCTACCCCACCCACGGGCATATCGAGGTTTTCGGCCACTCCCCGCGCCATGTCAAAACCAAGGCCAGGATCGGCTATCTGCCGGAAGAATCCTATCTGTACCGGTTCCTGGACTCGCACGAGACCCTGAATTTCTTTGGGAATCTGTTCGACTTGCCGACGGGGGAGCGGCGCAAGCGCACGGAGGAGCTTCTGGAAATGGTCGGGTTGAGCCAGGTGCGCACCCGCGTGGTGGGTGAGTTCTCCAAAGGAATGCAGCGCCGCATTGGTTTGGCCCAGGCCCTGATCAACGACCCTGATCTCGTTATCCTGGACGAGCCGACTGCCGGGATGGATCCGATCGGCTGCCGGGAGGTCAAGGATTTGATCCTGGCCATGGTGCGCAGGGGCAAAACCGTCATTCTCAGCAGTCATTTGCTTTCCGACGTGGAGGATGTTTGCGACCGCGTTGTCATTTATTACGGCGGGCGGATTCAAGCCATGGGCACCCTCAAGGAATTGCTGGCCAAACCCGACGCCATCCGCATCACCACTCCGCCCCTGACGCGGGAAACGATGCAGCAGGTGCTCGACACCATCCGGCACGACGTGGCGGCGGATAAAATCGAGATCGATAACCCGCGCCAAAATCTGGAGAGTTACTTTCTCGAAGTCGTGCGCAAGGCCAGGGAAAGCTCGTCCGAGACTTCCGGCGCGACCTCGGGCAGCCGTGTGGCCCCGTATCTGCGCGGCGACGCCGAGACGCCGCCGCCCTCGGAGAAAATCCTGGAGCGTTTGACCGTAGCGGCGGCACAGCAATCTGCTCCACCCGCCGCGTCTCCCCATCCGGTGGAGAAGGTCGATGAAGACAGACTGCAATCCCTGGCCCAGTCCCACGCCTCATTGCCTGTCCCTGCTGAGCCGGCGCCGGTGGTGGATTTGAACAAGGCCAACGAGAAGCTTTCGGCTTTGCTGGGCAAGCCAAAGGAAAAATGATCCGGAAGGAGTGCTCCTTCCTCTCCACCGAGTGAAACGTATTCTGGCCATCGCGGGTTTGACTTGCAAATCCGCCTTTCGTTACCGGTTGTTTTGGATACTGGCCGCATTGCTCGCCGCGGCGGTGGTGGGTTTGCCCCTCCTGCTTAAAGACGACGGCACGGCCAAAGGACTCGTTCAGATTCTGCTCACCTACACGCTCAGTTGCGTCGCCGCCCTGCTCGGGATCGCGACACTCTGGCTCTCGTGTGGCGCGCTGGCCAGGGACATTGAAGAAGGCCAGTTGCAGGTGGTCACCGTGAAACCCGTCAGCCGCTGGCAAGTTTGGATTGGCAAATGGCTGGGCATTCTCTGGCTCAACGCCATGCTGCTGGCGCTGTCCGGAACGGCCATCTTCTTTCTGTTGCAATGGCGGTCCGGACACCTCCCGCCCGACGAACAGAAAGTTTTGCGGGACGAGATTTTTGTGGCGCGAGCGTCACTCAAGGAACGCGAGCCTGATTTGCAACCGCAGATCGACAAGCTGGTGCGGCAACGGATCGCCGAGATGGAGAAGACCGATCCGGCTGATGTGAACGAGGCGGAGATCCGCAAACAGGTAACCGAGGAAATCACGGCGGTCAGAACCACCGTGCCACCCGGATACGGGCGTTTCTGGGTCATTGACCTGCACACACTGCCGGAGCGGACGCAGAACGATGCTTTTCGGGTGCGCGTCAAGTTCAATTCCTCCAACCCAAACCCCGATGCGACCTACGATACTTACTGGACCGTCGGCCCTCCCGAGTCCCCGCGGGTGGCACGGATGCACGAGGCGCTGCCGCCTGATTCCTTCCAGGAATTCGATGTGCCGCCCCATCTGCTGGATGACAAAGGCCGGTTGATCATTGAGTTTTTCAATGCCAACGACGCGTCATTGGTGTTTCCAACCGAAGACGGGTTCGAACTGCTTTATTACGAAAACAGCTTCGTGGTGAATTTTATTCGCGGCCTGCTGATCATCCTGTGCTGGCTGGCGTTGCTGGCGTCGATTGGCCTGGCGGCGGCGAGCCAGTTGACATTCCCCGTGGCGGCGTTTGTGTCCATGGCCATTTTGCTCATGGGCCTCTCCAGCGGGACGCTTCAGACAGTGGTGGATCAGGGCACCATTACGACTTATAACGCCACGGCCGGGGGATTTGGGCATTCGCCGCTGGACCCGATTTTTGTGCCGCTGTTCAAGGGCGCGCTCAAGATCATCAAGTTGGTGCAGTCTTTTTCGCCCGTTGATTTTCTGAGCACCGGGCGCAGCATCACTTGGGGGCTGGTGGGGCTGGCGGTGGCGCAGATTGTTCTGCTGATGGGCGGGTTTTTCTGCGCCATGGGCATCATCCTCTTCAGCCACAGAGAATTGGCAACCGCGCAGGGCAATGCATAAGCGGCGGATCAGGGCTTGCCGCGCCCGATGCTCTTGTAAAGGAAACCCAGGCGTTCCATCTCATCCACGTCAAAGAGATTCCGACCGTCGAAGAGGATGGGATGAGTCAGGCTTTTGCGGGCTTTTTCCAAATCGAGTTTTTTGAATTCCGGCCATTCCGTGGCGATGACCAAGGCGTCGCAGCCTTCCGCAACGTCATTCATGTCGGCCACATAGGTGACGTCTTTCAAGACAGCCCGGGCCTTCTCCATGGCTTGCGGATCATGCACGCGCAGGGCGGCGCCTTCCTTCTGCAAGCGGTGGCAAAGATCGATGGCCGGCGACATGCGAACGTCGTCCGTGTTCTGTTTGAAAGCCAGCCCCAGGATGCCGATGGTTTTCCCCTTGAGCACCCAGAGCGTGTCGCTGATTTTTTTGACAAAACGGTCCATTTGCCGGGCGTTGATCTGTTGCACCTCCTTGAGAAGGCCAAATTCGTAGCCCAGCTTTTCGGAAATCTGAATGAAGGCGCTGAGGTCCTTGGGAAAACAACTGCCGCCGAAGCCCAGGGAAGCGTCGAGGAACTTGCGGCCAATCCGGACGTCCATCCCCATGCCGTTGGCCACCTCCTGCACGTTGGCGCCGGACATTTCGCACAGGACCGAAATGGCGTTGATATAGGAAATCTTCAAGGCGAGAAAGGAATTGGCCGCGTGCTTGATCAACTCCGCCGAATTGATGTCCGTGACGATGATGGGAGCGTTGTAAGGGGCATAGACGTCCTTCATGGCCTGGACGGGGCGCAGGGAGGCCACACCGATGACCACGCGGTCGGGCTTCATGAAATCCCCGACGGCAAACCCCTCGCGCAGAAATTCAGGATTGCTCACCACGTCAAAATCAACCCTGGCCTTGCAGTAACGCTGGATGGTTTCGGCAACCTTCTGGCCGGTCTTGACCGGAACCGTGCTCTTGTCAACTACAATCTTATAGGCCGTCATGGCCCCGGCGATTTCCCGCGAAACGGCTTCGATGAAGCTTAAATCCACCGCTCCGTCCGGCTGGGCGGGGGTGGGCACGGCGATGAAAATGACGTCCGACCGGTCCACCCCTTCCTGGGTGCTGTTGGAAAAGCGCAGCCGTCCTGCCTTGACATTCTTTCCCACCAACTCTTCCAGGCCCGGTTCATAGATCGGCATGCCGCCGGCTTGCAGCAGTTTTACTTTTTCGGCGTCTTTATCGACGCAAATCACTTCATGGCCAGCCTCGGCAAAACAGGTTCCTGTCACCAATCCGACGTATCCGGTTCCGATGATGGTCAACCTCATGGTTTAGCCGTGCCCGGGGTCTTGGTTGCTTGTGGGGAAGGGCCCAGATTGAGAGGAGAGGATGGGGATACTGCGGACGCGGGTGGCGCTTTCCGCAGTTCCGGATGTTTAAGGAGCAGGAATTCCCCGCGTTCACGGGCTTCCGCCGCCCAGGGATCGTAGGGATTGTTGACGCGCGCCAATTCCTCGTAATACGTGAGAGCCTGCTCCGGTTTGTTGAGGGTCTCATCCAGTCGGGCCAGGGTCAATTTTACCGGAGTGCTGATGTTGGCGTCGCTGGAGTAGGCCGAAAGGATTTCCTGGTACTTTTGCGCGGCTTCCAAAGTCTTGCCCTCTCCTTCCAAACAAGCGGCCAGGCCCACCCTGGCTTGTGGGATCAGCGGGCTGTCCGGATTCTGTTCGATGAATTTGGAAAACTCCTGGTGCGCCTCGGGATACTTTCCTTCGGTAAAGAGCGCTTTGGCCCCCAGCAATGCCGCGTATTCGCCCGCATCGGTGTCCGGGCTTTGTTTGGCCAGGTCCAGGAACGGACCGGCCGGCGTCGGCGTCATCTGGTTCCCATGAAACGTCTCCAGCGGGACGTTCAATAATCGCGCGTTGGCGCTGGACTCGGCTTCGCTCTTTTGCCAGGACATGAACACGGCGGCCAGGACAATGACCGCCAGCACGCAGCCGCCGATAATCAGCTTCTTCTGGTTGGCGTGCAACCAGGCCAATATTTTCAGGTACCTCTCCGTCGATTGTAATGAGTCTGCTTCCATAAATAAATGAGTGGAACATTCTCCAGACAACGTTTTAAAAGACAAGCTTAAAGCTGCTTAATTGACAATTGATAGTTGGCAATTGATGGCTTGGAATATTTGCAAGTGGTTTATAGTCAGTGATTAGCAGATATATTGGCGCATTTTTCCTGGTGTTTCTTTTGGTCGAAACAGGTCGAAACAGGTCGAAATCAGTCGTTCCCCAACCGCATCGCGGCGGCGAGCCTGCTTTTGCCCGGACGGCTACTGGGCCTGGCTGCTGCGTGACTTCAAAACCGCTTTGATTCACTTTGATTCAATATGATTGGCCCAAACCCTGGTTGTTTTGCAAGACGTTCATGTATAGATATTTGCATATAATTTGCGACGCCAGTTTAACCAACAGCGCTGGTTTGACCAAGCTCGGCCAGGCGAAGGATCGGAATGTTTTTGGAGCGTGACTGTCCAGGTAGCGGTGCGGAACGTCATGATCTGCCTTTGAACGGATGACAGCCGGGTTGTCGCCCTGCGCAATGGGTATCTGGCGAAGATGTGGTTGGCGGGACGCCAACCACTGCGCGCGAGACGCACGCGCTCCCCGGTTCCTTTAAGATATATCCATAATTGAATATTCATTAGATATATAATAAACTTAAGCAATCTCTCGTCAACAGATATTTTCAAGAATTTATACAAATGTGCGATTTTGGGTCATCAGGCGCCCGGGTCCGTCGCACTGGAGGTAAAACTGCGCGAAGATGCAGGGCGGCGCGCCGACTAGTACAAGGGGTTGTAGCACCTATACATCCGCGTATAATTCAATCGACATGCAACTTCTCAAATCTTCAATGTTTTCAAGTGTTTTGCGCATCTTCGAGGTCGAATGTGCATGGCGCGGATGTATATCCAGCGGCCGTGCAGGAAGCGTTTGCCGTAGAAGCATTCATCAACTCAGGCCAGCGCCGCCAGCACGCCGCGCTCGTAACCGGCGCATTCCATGACATCGGGCAACGGATTGTCGGGATGGGCCTCGTACTCCAGCCCGATGTGATACGGGAATTTCCGGGAGGACAGCGCCTTGAGCACCCCAACGATGTCGATGACGCCCTGCCCCAGCGGCACATCTTTTCCTTCCCTGGCCGCCTTGGTTATGTCCTTCATGTGCAAGTCGTGCAGCCGGCTGCCGCAACGGTCAATACACTCCACCGGGTCCACCCCCGCCCGCACGGTGTGGCCGATGTCCATGCAGATGCCCATGTGCGGATCCCGGTGTTTGATGAGGGCGAGGATGTCCAAGGGCGACGGGTAAAATTTGTCGGTGGGGCCATGGTTGTGAATGGCGATGAGTATGTTGAATTCTTTGGACTTCTTCTCGATGATGTCCAACGCGTCGGGGACAGGGCTGCACACAATGACCGGCATGCCTGAGTCCCTGGCGTATTCGAAAATGCGCTGGATTTCGGCCTCGTCGTTTTTCATGTAACTGACACCGCAGCCCATGAGTTTGAGACCGGCAGCTTCGATCTTTTGCCGCGCCGCCTGCCGTTCCGCAGCGGTGCTTTTGAACGGGAGATGCACCTCTTTGAGGTTGATGTATTTGAAGCCAGCCTGTTTGGTCATGTCAATGGCCTGATCCAGAGTCAATTTGCGGAAGGTGTAGGAAGCGACGCCAAGCTTGAGTCCGCCGTCCGGGGTATGTTCCAGCTTGGTCACTGCGGCGGAGGCGTTGTGGCAAAGCGGGGCAGCCGCCAGTGCGGCGGCGGAGCCGAGGAGCCCGGTTTGGAGGAAGCGGCGGCGATTAATTCTGCAGGGTTTCATGGCTTAAGATTGCCTGCTGAATTGGAAAATGACAATGGCCTTCATGCAATGAACTGGCCGCAAAAAAGGGCTGACACACCGGCACAAATGCGGTTTACTCCGCAGGATAATATGAAATTTCATCGCAGGGCATTCATCAAATGTGTCGGCCTTGGAGCGGCGGGATTGGGTTTGGTTTCGTCGTTTCCGGGATGTTTGAGCCGGCGGAATTCCGCTTATGGCAGCCTGCCGCGGAGCACGCCGGAAGAGCAAGGGGTGTCATCGGCGGGCATTCTGGCGTTTCTCGATGCGGCGGCAAAATCCCCCAATGAATTTCACTCTTTCATGATGGTGCGCCACGGCCGCGTCATCGCCGAAGGCTGGTGGGCACCCTACCGGCCCGGCGCGAACCACATGTTGTATTCGTTGAGCAAAAGCTTTACCTCGACCGCGGTGGGCTTTGCCGTGACGGAAGGAAGGTTCACCGTCGATGATCCGGTCGTTTCTTTTTTCCCCGACGAACTGCCCTCCAGCGTCAGCGACCATCTGGCGGCGTTGCGGGTAAAACATTTGTTGACGATGTCGGTGGGCCACGCCACGGATTCGACGCCGCGCATTGTCTGGCAGGAGGACTGGGTGAAAGCCTTCCTGGCCCTGCCGATCGAGAACCCGCCGGGCAGCGCCTTTCTCTATAATAGCGGCGCCACCTATATGCTTTCCGCCATTGTCCAGAAGGTTTCGGGGCAAAAGGCCATCGATTATTTGCGGCCCCGGCTTTTCCAGCCACTGGATATCCACGGCATGGCTTGGGAGACCTGTCCGCGCGGCATCAACACTGGCGGCTGGGGGCTGGCCGTCAAGACTGAAGCGCTGGCCAGTTTCGGCCAGTTTTATCTGCAAAAAGGCGTTTGGCAGGGCCGGCAGCTGCTGCCCGCCGCCTGGGTGCAGGAGGCAACCACTTTCAAGATCCAGCAGCCCGCCGGCCCGGGAGAGGATTTGGCCGCGCTGAAGAAAACCAGCCCGTGGCATCAGGGCTATTGCTACCAGTTCTGGCGCTGCCGGCATAACGCGTTTCGCGGCGACGGCGCGTTCGGGCAATTCTCGATCGTCATGCCCGACCAGGACGCCGTGGTCGTCATCACCTCTGAATCTCCCAACATGAAAGCTGACATGGATATGGTCTGGGACCATCTCCTGCCCGCCATCTCGGGCGCAGCCCTGCCCGCCGACCCGACGACAGAAGGTGAACTTCGAAACAGATTGGCTTCGCTGTCCCTGCCCCTGCCGAAATCGCAGGCCCCCTCCCCGACGGCAGACAGGATTTCCGGCAAGACCTTTCAGATCGAGCCGAACGACGCGGGCGTGCGGAGCGTCTCCTTCCAGTTTCCGCAGAACGGCTGTGCATTCTACTTGACAGATGGGAAAGGCCAATACGCCGTGCAATGCGGGCTGGGCAAATGGGTGGATGGCCTGTGCAGCATTCCCGGCACGCCGCCAAAAATCACGGTGGGCAACTTGCTTCCCTGCAAGCTCGCTGCCAGCGCCGCGTGGAAAGACGAGAACACCCTTGAAATGATCTGGCGCTATTACGAGACGCCGCACCACGACACGGTCACCTGCCATTTCCAAGGCAACACCGTGAGCCTCGAGTTCATGAGCAGCATACCCCAGCCGCAACACAAGGAGACGCGGCTGGTTTTGCGGGGACAGGCCTGATCCAAAGTCACTGGCCAAACAAGCCTTTGAGTTTCTCGGCGGCCTTTTTCAAGTCGAACTTTTTGGCGGTGGACGCGGCGTCATTGCCCAATTTTCCGACGGCGTCGGCGCCGCTGGCGGCAATGGAGTCCAGCAACGCGATCAATGTCTTTTGCGCGATTTCGGGAGCCGTGATGCCCGCCGGGCCTGCGCCCAGATTGACAAGGTGAATTTCCGGGAGGGGAACAGTCACGCTTGCGCCGGTGTAAAGCAGGCTGGCGAAGCGCAAGCGCGCGCCAGTGATCAGAAGGTCGTTGACTTGGAATTTCCTGCCGGGCTTGCCGGGAGCGGCGAACGGCGACGGGGAGGACTCCGCCTGGCTGCTGCTTACGGAAGCATTCACGTTCTTCAGAATCCGGGTCAGGTTGTTGTTTCTCAATCCGCCTTCGATGGTGATCTCCGGGGATTGCACGACGATGCTGTCAATAATTGGCTTGCTGGAAAGCGCGGACATGGCGTCGAGGCGGACGCTGATGAGGCCCGCCTGGATGGCTGTTTGGGTCTTGCAACCGGGCGGATTGCCGATGGACAGCCCTTTGAGCCGGGCGCGGCCGGTCAGGAGCCAGACATCGGCACTGTCAAGTTTGACCGACACCTGGGCCACGCGCGGGCCAACCGATTCGACGCGATTCTTCAAGAGGCCCCCGAGGCAGAAGATGGAGGCCACAATTGCCGTCACAACCAGCGCGAAGACGCCGATCCCGAGGCGAATGAGCGATTTCTTCACCGATGCCACGATTTTCCGGCTACTTTATTCGAGCGCCACGAAATTGCGAACACCAAAAAAGCGCGAGTTTGATGTTTTAAGTTTTAAGCCAACGTGCTAAACTAGCGCGCGACAGCATTGTTATGGCAACATCGCAGTGGCAAAAAACTTTGGAAATACCGGGACGGGTCCTTTTCTCCGAGGGCAACGGCGAGTTGGCCCGCCTGCAAATCACGACCGCCTGGAGCAATGCCGAGGTTTATCTGCATGGCGCGCAAATCACTCATTTCGAGACAAAGAAAGAGCCGCCCGTCTTGTTCATGAGCCAGCTCAGCCGCTTCGACGAAGGCAGTCCCATCCGCGGCGGCATCCCCATCATCTTTCCGTGGTTCGGGCCGCGCGAAGGCCAGGTCGCCCACGGTTTTGCCCGTATTCAGACTTGGGAACTGCGCGAAGTGGCCCAGTTGCCCGCCGGCGGCGTCAGCCTGCGCCTCTCCCTGCCCGATTCGCCATCGGCCGCCCTTTTCCAAAGATTTTCCGCCGACTATTCGATTACCATCGGCAAAACGCTCACGGCCGAGCTGACGGTGGCCAATCTCTCCACGGACCAAGAGTTCACCTTTGAGAATTGCCTCCACAGCTATTTCGCCGTCGGCGACATCAGCGCCATATCCATCACCGGCCTGAAAGGAGTGGATTACCTGGATCAGACGCAGAATTTCGCCCGCAAGACCGAACGGGCCGAACACATCAAGATTGCGCAGGAAACCGACCGGATTTATCTCGACACGACCGCGCCGGTGGAAATCCACGATTCGAAACTGCGGCGGCGGATCCGCATTGAGAAATCCGGCTCGCTCTCCACGGTCGTTTGGAACCCATGGGTGGACAAGGCGGAACAAATGCCGGATTTCGGCGGGGACGAATTTAAAAAAATTATTTGTGTTGAGTCAGGCAACGTTGCGGAAAACCGGGTGACCTTGCCCGCGGGCAAAACGGCCGCGCTCAAGGTCGAAATCAGCACGTTGCCGCTTTAAGAAGACTTGCCATGGGGCATGGGATGGTTAGGATGGGTGGTGTCGAAGCGGGTGTGGTTCAATGGTAGAATGCGGGCTTCCCAAGCCTGAGACGAGGGTTCGATTCCCTTCACCCGCTCCATTGGTTATCAGGTAGTTACGATTGATGTAGCTAAAATGTAGCCAAAACCGGGCGTTTTGGCAACTGAAAAAGGGCTTTCGCGCCGGGGCCAGTCAACCAAAGACCATCCGCTTTTGGCCCACTTCAATTCAGTTGACACTAATTCCCTTTTTCCCTCGGAAAATCAATAGACGTTGACCAGCGCGGACGCTTCCTCGGCGGCTTGAATCACGTCGTCGAGCCTTCGGGCGCGGCTATTTTCCTTTTTCAGCTTGCCCGCGACTTCCGGGGCGGATTCCAGGAAGCCAAGCAGGAAGGTGCTTTTGACGGCGTAATTGACGTTCTCCGGCACGGCCCCGGTGGCAAGGATGGCGATGGCGGCGTTGAGTTTGGCGCAGACCACGCCCACGACGTTGCCCCGGTTGTCCACCAAGGCCCCGCCAGAATTGCCGGGCTGCACGGGCACGCTGATTTGAAAATAACGCGGGTCGTCCCGGAAACCCGATATGGCGGCGATTTCGCCTTTGGCCAGCTTGGGGGCAAAACCCTGCAACGGCACGTTGGGAAAGCCAATGGTCGCCACCGCGCCGCCCAAGCGCATTTCACGGCTCGAAGCCACCGGCAGCGCGGCAAACCGGCCTTCCGTTTTGAGCAGCGCGAGGTCGTCCACCGGGTCAACCTTGACCACGGCGGCGGACACTTTGCCGCTCTTGGTCACAAGTTCAATTCGGTTCGCCCCTCGAACGACATGCTCGGCGGTGACGAAATAGCCGTCTGGCGTGATAAAGAAACCGCTGGCCATGCCTTGAAGCAAGCCGTGGCCAGATGGCGGTCTCGCTGCGTCTCCATTGACCGGCATTTCCAGTTGGGGAACAAACGTCGTGGCAAGGCGCTGGCCGTCGGCGATCTGCTCCGGCGTCATGTGCTGCTCCAATTCGGCGACGTGCGCCTTGGCTTCGGCCAATCCCTGCGCCGCCGCCAAATTGAACCACTGGTAGGCAATGACGTAGTCTTTGGCGACAGCCGCGCCATTGAGATAGAACATGGCCAGGTTGAATTGCCCGGCGGGGTCGCCCTGCAACGCGGAGCGATGAAACCATTTGACAGCTTCGGTCAAGTTCTGTTCCACGCCTTTGCCCATTTGATAGCAGTTTCCAAGGTTCAGTTGAGCCGCGTCGTAGCCTTGCTCGGCGGCTTTCCGATACCATCGCGCCCCTTCCATTTCGTCCTTGGCCGTCCCGTTGCCTTCCATACAGTTGAAGCCCACGGAGTACTGGGCCGCCGCGTCGCCCTGTCTGGCCGCTTGCGAAAACATCAAGAACGCTTCCTGATGGTCTTGGGGAAAGACCACCCCATTTTCGTGACACCAAGCAAGATCGTATTCAGCAATGGCATTGCCTTGGCGGGCGGCTTTGACGAACCAGCCTATGGCCTGGGCAATGTCCCGCGGGACGCCCTTTCCCGTCATGTAACAAAAGCCAATGCTGACGAGCGCGTTGGCGTCGCCCTGTTCGGCAGCTTTGCGAAACCACTCCGCCGCCTTGGCCGCGTCCATCGGGACGCCCGCGCCAATCGAATATCGAAGCGCCAGCCGGGCCTGGGCGGCGGTTTTGCCTTCGTCGGCTTGAAGCTGCGTCGTTTCAATCGGCTCGTCGGGAAGCAGCGTGATAATTCCCGGCCGATACAAGGAAGGCTGGGAGCCGGGAGGATGAAGCGCGGACGGCTGTGCGGTCGTGGAGCGCAGAGGGAACAGGGCGAGCAATATATTGACAGGCGCAGACGGGCTGTACAATGGACGAAGCGTTTCGCGCCAAGGCAAGGCCGATTTTAATTTTCCTCGCCCCAGCCGCGCGGTGGTGAATGCGGCGGGGTTCGCGTATCTTTGAAAGACAACAAAAAAAGGGCGCAGGGGAACACTCGAATTGGCTTCCCCCCGTTTCCCAAACAACTAGGCCCGCCAATGAGCGGAATTGAAAACGCTTCCCCGCGCGAATCGCCTGATTCACTCAAGAGGCGTCGGGGATTGCCCGAAATTCAAACCAAGCCCTCGACAGACTTTCAACGGTGGGCGAGGGTTACTGGTCAAATCCGTGATGCAACTGTTGAAACCTCATACCCGGAAATGGTTTAACGCCCTGGCCAGCGCGGACGTTTGGCGGGCCGCGCTGACTCTGGACATTGTTCAATGGAACCGCAACCGGCGCGTGTGTTCGCTCTGTGGAAAAACACCGGCGCGGGATTATCAATTTAACAAGTTGCATTTCGGCAACGACACGCCTGTGACCCTTCGCTTGTGCCGGGGCTGTTTCGACGCCCGCTGCCATCTTCAACACGAGCCGCCGCTGCCCCTGGCAGCGCCCTGCTGAATGGTTTTAGGCTGGCGTCGCCCTCGCTCCGCCGAAAGTCGGCCTGTTTGTAATTTGAGGAAGGCCCTTGCCTTCCTCCGTTGGGAGAACCATTGCTGCGACCTCGATGCGCGGCCCGGCTTCCGGCCGGGCGAAATCAGCCGAGGCTGCCTTGGCCTCGGCCCATGTTATTCTTTCTCGTTCACTGCTTTAGGATTCGGACATGGCTTGGTTGGCGCGGCGCTTGAAAGCGGGGTAAGTTTGGAGTGACCGGCACGCTTCCGGCGCGTACCGCCAAAACGAAAGGAGTTTGGATATGCCCGCGACAGAGACACACTGGCTTGCGCCCGCCGTTTATCCGGCCCTGATCGCGTTTGTTTGCGCGGTGGTCATTCTATTGTGGCGCAAGTTCCTTGAAGTGCGGTCGGTCAACCGGGCGGTGCTGGCCGAAATTCAGCGGCTCATCAAGGTCGTCAAAATTCACCGCAACTGGTGGAAAGACCGCATGGATAAACACGACACGGATTATCCGCTGATTCCCTTTTCGCATCCGGTCTATGACAAGCAGGCGCAAAACATCGGCTCATTGAGCGGGGCGGTCGTGGTTCGCGCCGTAAAGCTTTACGGCTATTTGGATTTTCTCAACTCGATGCAGGATTCCCGGCGGGAACATATCAAGGCCGGAAAATCCGATGAGTTCAACACGATGTATCTTAACGTGCTGGATAAATTTTTATCCCAATTCGAGATTGTATTCGCCAAGGAATTTGAGGGGCTTGACTAAGCCCGTTTCTGCGAGCGAATGCGGCTCTGAAAGCCAGTCTGTGGCCAATTCGGAACGGAGCGCGGGGGCAAAGAGGGCGCGCGCGTGAAGAATTGGCCACAGTCCGGCAAGGGGGCCAGCGACACGAGAACGCTTTTGCGGGGCAGAAGGGGCAAAAGCGTTTTGGTGTCGCGGCGGGGAAAACCGCCTTTTAGTTGCGGTCAGCAGGCGGCTGCCGTTGCAGCACGTCTTTCCATTGCTCGTTGAAATTGGCTTCTTCGCTGGCTTTATGCCGATGCCTGCTCTCTGTGATTTGAACCATGCCTTCGGGATGACCGCGCCCGCCGGTCAGTTTGACCATCCTCCATTCGCGCTCCATCTTTCGATCTTCGTCGTCCATTTTGTGAATCCTCCGTTGGCTGCGAAGGTCTTCGCAAGGTAAAGCAACGGCGTGTCCAACTTCCATTCCTCTGGCGGAATGATGGGTGGCGCTACACCGCCATAAGACTCGCGCCGTCTTGTCAGGAATAAATTTTCCAGAAGCTGCTTCATCGTTCCATGCGCTCCGCCGCCCTCTCCGTGGCATGATGCAGCGCCCGCAGTTCGCTCTCACTGCGCGGGCTGGTGAAGAAAATCCGCCCCCTGCCGTCCTGCGTGTCGGCGGCTTGGGCGCCTTGGATATACAAACAGAAGCCGCTGGGCATGGTGTTGCCGTTGGCGTCGGTGCTGCGAGATAGATAAATCGGAGCCTGGGCGATGGCCAAATCGTCAAACACTTTTTTATTCTGCACAATGATTCCCGTGGTGTTGGCGATCTGCTCGGCCAGCGTTTGCTCGTAGTTTCTTTTGATGGCGAGGCGACCCGCCCAAATTCCGACCGTGGCGACGGCCAGCCCCAAAACCAATCCGCACGCGAGCGACATTTTCCAGATGCGTCCCGGCCAGACCCGGCCCGCTTCTTCGTTGGCCGACCGGATTTGCTTGAGAGTGGGCAGCACTTCTTCGGAAAGTTCCTCCGTCCGCTGCATGAACGGTTTTATCACTTCCTTGTTCACGCCGGCGTCAATTGCCTGGCGAACGCTTTCGACGATGGCCTTGGTGTCAATGCGCTGGCCGATTTCCTGCGTCATCTTTTCCAGCCGTTTTACGGCCGCTTCGCATTTTTCCTCGGTGGCCAGACAGCGGTCCGCTGTTTCCTCGTACTGGTTGTCCAAGTTCACGCTGCGGCTTTCCACGCTCTGCGCCAGCAAGCCGATTTCCTCCCGGACTCTTTTCAACGCCGCCAGCGTGCTCTGGTTCGTTTCGCTGACGGAGAGCGGGATGCGTTTGGCAAAGTTGGCGTACACGTCCAGCAACAAGAACAACTGCGCGAAGAACTCGGTCGCGTCGCCGTTGGCAAAGCGGTCATAGACGCGGCGGGCCAGTTCGCGTTTGTCGGCTGGATACGTTTCCAGCATTTCCTCAAAGAGCGGCGGGCTGTCGGTCATGGTCGCCTCCTAATGCGCGAAATTGACTTTGGCCCCGCGCTTGGCTCGCGGCGTTTCGCCCAAAGCGGGCGCGGGCTTCGGCTTGATCTTCTCCGCCTCCGCCGTGGGCAACAACCGCCCGGCGATGCGGTCATACTGGCTGAACATTTCGCCTATCCAATGCTGCAACATGCCCCGCGCCATGATGTCCAATCCCAATTCGTCGTTGCCGATGGCCTCGTTGAACGGGATGCCGCGCTCGTGTTTGTTTTCGAGGAAGGCCAAGTCCATCTTCACGATCTCGGACAAGAGCGGCAGGGTGATCGTGACCGCGCCCAACATTTTCAGTTCGTCTTCCAAGGGACTGCCGTCAAACATTTTTGTCCGCGCCGCCCGCGCCGGGTTCTTGACAATGATGTAATCAACCTGGCTGCCGCAAAATTGGCATAGCTCGTCCAGATTGGTCATCACGTCCACGTCATCCAGCGGGAACATGGTCACGGTGACGCCGATGTTGAGCTGCTTGGCCAGACTGAGAAAGCGGGTGGCTTGGAGGGCGTTTCTCAAAACGCCGTCCAGATGGGCGCGGGCGTCCAGAACGCTGACCGGCTTGGCCGTCACCTTTTTCAAAATGGAAACCAGTTCGTCCCGGTCTTCGGCCCGGCCCGTCATGGGCACAAGCTGAACCTGGTCAGGAAAGAGCCGGGACAAGGTGCGGTTGTCGGCATCCAGATCAAAGCCCTGCCAGTCAATGCCGCACTCGCTTAACCAGCAGGCCCGCGTGGCGATTTCAAGGCTCTTGCCCACATTTCCCTTGGCCTGCATGGGCAGAAGCAGGCGATGTTTTACGTTTTTCATGTTTTAGGACTCTCTGAGGTTGAAGCGGATTTTGCGCTTGGGTTTCGCCTCCACCGGGGCGGGCGGCGGCGCGGGTGGCATTGGCAACGCCTCCACGGTTTGCGGTTGACGTTTGTTGGCTTGGAAAAAGCGATGCACGTTGCTGGTCGTGGCGCTGACGCCCCGCTGCTTGAGCCAGCCCGCGATTTGGGCGAACGTCCAGCGTTTGCGCCGCAGTTCGCAGATGGCGGCCCGGTGCGTTTCCAGTTTGCTGCGGCCCGGCCTGGCGGGCGCGGATTGCGCTTCCACCAGCAATGAGTCGGCGACGGATGAATCTGACATGCTTTTTTCTCCTTCTGCCTTAACCGATAATTCACAAATGTATTTCTTCAAGAAAACCGTGGAGAAATGGTGGAAAAACAAGGATTGCAGAGGATTGCAGAGGTATCAAAAAGCGCGTTGCGCCTCGTGTATTTTACACAAATGCGTCTGCCGTTGTGAAACGCCTGGCGTGGTTCGCGGCGGCGTTCGGCGTATCGCACCGCGTAGGCAAACTGACGCCAAAAAGGAACCGGACTGGCACTTGCAACTGCGGCAGGCGTAAGCAATCTTTGTTCAAGCGAGAACGATTATGAAAGTATTCGTGTTGCATCCCATTACGGAATCATTTCGGACCAAGACGGGCGGCTGGAGCGTTCGATTGGAGAACGCCATCGGCTTTGAAACGTCCAGCGAGGCAATCGAGTATTGTGACAAGTCCGTCGCCGATGTGTCTCAGGTCATTCTGGCCGTGGGCGGCTTTTCCGAAGCGCGACGTTCCACCGTCCGGCTGCGCGAGAGCGTCCCGGCGGAGTCAAGCGGTGCGGCGTGGGCGAAAGCGTTTGCAGAATCGGCTTCGGAAGCTCCCGCTGTTTGAACGCGGATTGACAAGCCTGATCTGAACGCCTTACCTATTTGCGCTGTGCCTGCCATCAGCCATTTCAATCGCCGCAATGAAGAAGCCGCATTTATCGGCAACCGCCATTCCAGTTCCCTGGACTTGGTTGGCCCTGACCGAAAAACGCTGCGCGAGAAATATCTGATCGGAAGGCCGCAAGACTGCGACGCCGGGGCCGCTGACGAAATGGAGCGGCGCGGCTTTGTTGGAATTTATTTGAAGCCGCATTCGCGGGCTTTTCGATGAAAGAAAACCTGCGGATTTTGGCCGGAAAAACGCTGGATAAGCGTTGGAAAATTTTTGGATTTCCACGCGATTTCGCGTTGATCTTCCGGGCTGTTTTCCACGCCTCAAGCTCCGCTTAGGGGAGATGTCTGCTGCTATTTTCTTCATAGCAGAATACGGGTAAAAACGCATCCTTGCGCTTCTTTGCGTGTTTGGTTTTGCAACGGCATTGCTTTCTTGGTTAGCGTCCAGTTTTAACGGTCGTTCATTTATCGTCCAATTTTTACCGGTTCATTTGGCTTCATTCCAATTTTTGCATCATTGGTTACAACGGCCTATATTGGTTGGCCATGTTGAGGATTGTTGTCTGTGCCAATGCTGCTCAGGCCAAGAACTACTTCAAAAAGAGTTTGAGCCGGGAAGAATACTATTCGGAAGGACAGGAGTTGGTTGGCTACTGGCAGGGGTATGGCGCGGAACGGTTGGGTTTGAGCGGCAGGGTTGACCAGCAATCGTTTAATGAACTGGCCGACAATCTCAAGCCGGGAACTGATGAAACTTTGACGGCGCGGATGAAAGAAAATCGGCGCGTGGGATATGACTTCAATTTCAACTGCCCAAAGTCGGTTTCGGTGCTTTACGAACAAGAGCGGGATGAGCGGATTGTGTCCGCGTTCAAATACTCGGTCACGCAAACGATGCGCGAAGTCGAGGCCGACATGTACACGCGGGTTCGCACTCAAGGCCGGGATGAGGACCGCAAAACCGGCAACATGGTTTGGGCGGAGTTTCATCATTTCACGGCGCGTCCCGTCAACGGCGTTCCTGACCCGCATCTCCATGCCCATTGTTTCGCGTTTAACGCCACTTGGGACGAGCCGGAGCAACGCTGGAAGGCCGGACAGTTCGGCCAGTTGAAACGCGAGGGCGCGTATTACGAGGCGGTCTTTCACGCCCGTTTCGCCAAACAGCTTTCCGACTTGGGCTACGGCATCGAACGGACGGACAAGGGTTGGGAAATTGCCGGGGTTCCGCAAAGCGTGATTGAGAAGTTTATCCATCGCGCCAAGGAAGTTGAAGCCCTGGCGCTGGAACGCGGTATTACCACCGCCAAAGGCCGAGACAGCTTGGCGGCTTATTCGCGTGAGCGCAAAAACGACGGTATCACCAAAGAGGAACTGCGCGAGGTCTGGAACAATCGCCTGACGCCCGACGAACGCGCAGCGATGGCCCGGTTGACGCCCAATGGCCGCAAAGTGGAACGGCCCGACGGCGCGTTTCGTCTCGATCAAATCACGCCCAAAAAAGCGATGGATTTCGCCGTGGCCCATTGCTACGAGCGGGCGTCGGTCGTCACGGAAAACGAATTGCTGCGGGAAGCCCTGCGGCATGGCGTCGGGGCTGTGGAAGTGGAGCAGGTGCGGCGGCAACTGATGCGGGATGATTTTATCAAACAGGAAAACAGCGGACAACGATGGCTTACCACCAAACGAATTTTGGACGAAGAAAGGAAACTCATAGATTTCGTCCGCGAGGGCAAAGGCGTCTGCCAGCCGCTCAATGGTCGGGATTACCGCATCCAAGATGAGAAGCTGCTCAAGCCAGAAGGTCGGGAGCAACGCGAGGCCGTCCGGCATGTGCTCTCCTCGCGTGATCGCGTCATCGCCGTGCGCGGCGGGGCGGGCACCGGCAAAACAACCATGCTCAAAGAGGCCGTCGCCGGTATCGAGGCGGGCGGGCATAAGGTGTTCGCCTTCGCTCCATCGGCGGAAGCCTCGCGTGGCGTTTTGCGCGAGGCCGGGTTTGAAAACGCAACCACGGTGGCCGCGCTCCTGCACAGCCCCAAAATGCAGGAGGACGTTCGCAACGGCGTCTTGCTGGTGGATGAGGCCGGGCTGCTGTCCTCGCCGCAATTCAAGCAGGTGGTGGAACTGGCCCAACGCCAGAATTGCCGGGTGCTGCTTTCCGGCGACACCGCGCAACACGCGGCGGTGGAACGGGGCGATGCGCTGCGCCTGCTGGAAAACAACGCTGGCCTTCAAGCGGCGGAACTCAAGCATATCCGCCGTCAACTGCATCCAACGTATCGCGCCGCCGTGGCCGATCTGCGCCAGGGCGATGTTGAAAACGGTTTTGCCAAACTGAACACTCTCGGCGCAATCAAGGAAACTGCCGCCGATTCGCGTTACCAGCAACTCGCCGCCGATTACGTTCAATCCGTCAAAGACAGAAAGACGGCTTTGGTCGTTTCGCCGACGCACGCGGAAGGGCAGCGCGTCACAGCGGAGATCCGCAAGGAACTGAAAGGGTTGAATAAGCTCGGTCACGATGAGCGGCCACTGCCGCAACTCAAAAACCTGCGCTGGACGGAAGCGCAACGTGCCGATGCCAGCCAGTATCAACCCGGCAT
>JBKQUS010000161.1:0-22106 GCA_052325505.1 Limisphaerales bacterium | reverse complement strand
GTGTTTTACAACCGCCGACGCCTGCACAGCTCGCTCGGCTACCGTTCCCCCATTGACTTCGAAACCCAAAACAATTAACTAATGACTTACACAACTTTTGTGTCCGCTTTTTCGTGGCAAGCCCAGTTTGGGCGAGAAAACATGGCCGTAGCAGCTTTCCGACCACGATAACGCCGTCCGACAGGCGCTGCCTGAGAATCTAAAATTTGAAATTGGAGATTTCAGGGTTCTTTTTTTCTTTTTTTTGGTTTGAATCGTTTTGAAACGGCCTGAATCGCCCTGAATTCCGGTGGATAATTCAAGCCAAGCAACAGATGGACTTTTCTGACCGCCCCTGAAAGATTTTGGTGGTCCTCTCCTGATTGAAAAGGACTTTACCCGCAGAACACGCAGATGGACGCAGATAAAGCAATCTTTCTCCGGGTCGGCGCCAATCTGCGTGGTCTGCGGGCAATTCATAATTCAGACTTTTCCTTTAAGTATGGCACAAGGGGGGAAAAGTGTACACGTCACGGTGACCTATATTTTTAAAACACGAAACCCCCGTAAATATTGATGAAAACGAGCGTCGGGGGCCGTATTGTCAAGTATGTTTATTGACAAGGGCCCGTTTTTCTCACGCCAAGACGCAAAAACGCGAAGGAGCAAGGCCAGGAACATGTTTCGGGCGTCAGTCAGGTCGCGGCATGCTGGCGATAAATGATTAAGAGATGGTGATCTACCCCAATGGTCACAGGCAAAACAGTATCGTCGCCCACCACATCGCGGATAAGTTCCGCATGGACGCGAAAACCAATCAAATCTTCAGCCGTGTCGTTATCAGACCACATAAGAATTCGACCCTAACTTTTGGGGAACCGTTTTATGATTACGGTAATTAGTGAGGAATGTGAAGCTCAAAGTCCGTTAATCGAATCGGCGTCAGAGTGCGCCTTTTGCTTCTCCGGCTGGCTGAGAAAAGGCGCAACATGTTACGGCTCTGTTGCGGATGGTGTTGCGAACGAAGCGAAGAAAATTGACCATGGATAATGGACAATTGGCCGGGACAGCGAACGAGAAAACTGTAAAAAAGTGAAAAAGCATTTTTCCATTGTAACCAATTGCCAGCCAATATATTACGCTCAAATTGGCAGAGAGGGTTCCATGGTTTTTTTGAGGATTTTCGGGGTTTGGAATCCTGCGCCTGCCGAAAGGTCATTCTGGATATTTATCGGTTATTACGGTTTCGTCATTCGACATTTTCCCCCGCAGGGCTGGAGCCAACCTATTTATCCTTTACATCGGGAAGGGGTGGTCTGCTAACCTGCCATGCTTATGAAAGAGTTAATTGGAAATCTTTTGGTGGCGCAGTCCGGAGGCCCCACCGCCGTTATCAATTCCAGCGTGGCTGGCGTCGTGCAGGAGGCCCGCCGTCAACGTTGCCTGTCCCATGTTTATGGCGGCAGGAACGGCATCTTCGGCATTCTTAACGAGCAGTTGATTGATCTGGGCCAGGAACGACCCGAAACCATCGAAGCTCTCAAACACACCCCCGCTGCGGCCCTTGGCACCTGCCGTTACAAAATTGATTTCAAAAAGAAACCCGAAAAGGCCGCCCGTGACATGGACCGCCTGTTCAAGGTGTTTCAGGCCCACGACATTCGCTATTTCCTTTATGCCGGCGGCAACGATTCGCAGGACACCGCCGACAAACTCCACCAGGAAGCCGTCCGGCGCGGCTTCGAGATGCGCATCATCGGCATCCCCAAAACAATTGACAACGATCTGCCGCACACGGATCACTGCCCCGGCTTTGGCTCGGTGGTGAAGTACAACGCCTGCACCGTGATGGAAGTGGCCGCCGACGTCAGCAGCATGGCCACTGATGACGGTTCCTGCTGCATCATCGAGGTCATGGGCCGCAGCGCGGGCTGGATCGCCGCCGGAACCGTTCTGGCCAAACGCGAACCCAACGACGCGCCGCACATTATTTTGTTGCCGGAAATTCCTTTTAACGAGGAGGCTTTCCTCGCCAAGGTGACGGCGACCGTCCAGGCCATTCACTACTGTATCGTGGTGGTGGGCGAAGGTTTGAAGAATCCCGACGGCAGCGAATACAGCGCGGACAAATCGCGATTGGATGCCTTTGGACATCCTGTGCTCTCCGGCGCGGCGGATCGCCTGGCCGAGGTCGTTTATGGCCGGCTGAACACGAAGACGCGCTCGGTCAAGCTCGGCTATGCGCAACGTTGCGCAGCCCACTATGCCAGCGCGACCGACGCCGTGGAAGCGGCGGCCTGCGGCGAAGCGGCCGTGCGCGCGGCGGTCGAAGGCAAGAGCGGATTCATGGTCAAGATCGTTCGTCAGGGCGGCCCCGTGTATTCCTCAACCACCGGTTTGCAGCCCCTGTCGGACATCGCCAACGTCGAGCATTTGCTGCCGCGCGATTGGGTGAGCGCGGATGGTTTCATGCCGAACGAGAAATTTGTCCAGTACGCCCGTCCGCTCATTGAAGGCGAGGTCAAAGTCCCGACGCAAGGCGGCCTGCCCAAGTTCGCCGTGTTACAAAACAAAACTGTGCCCTGCCAACTGCCCCCCAGGGCTTGAGCGCCCCCGCATCCTGGCCGATGAGAATATTCGCCCCGCTCCTCTGGGTCTCGATGCTGGCGTCCGTGGCGCTGGCTGGTCCTGCTTCGGAACCAGCCAACACCAATGCCGAACCCGGGGCTCGCGCGCTGCTGAAGTATTTCCAGAGTATTTCCGGCTCGCCGGCCCGCCGCATTGTTTCCGGGCAGTTCGCCAATTTTGGACGGGGGGCGAATCTAAGCCTGCTCACCTCGATTGCGCAAAAGACAGGCCATTGGCCGGCCATCATAGGGGTGGATTACGCTGATTTTCGAAAAGGTGGCTTGGAGACCAGACGGCCCGATCAAGCCGCCATGGATTACTGGAGGCAAGGCGGCCTGGTCACGATCAGCACTCATCTCTACAATCCGGCCAACACGAATGGCGGCGGATTGCGGGACAAGGACGTGGACCTTGCCAGCCTGCTCGATCCTGGCACGGACACTCATGGCCGGTGGATGCATGAACTTGATCTGGTTGCGGCCGGATTGAAGGAACTTGACGATGCCGGCGTTGTCGTCTTGTGGCGGCCTTTTCATGAAATGAACGGCGGCTGGTTCTGGTGGGGCGGCCAGAAACCCGAAACTTTCATCAAGCTTTGGCGGCAGATGTTCGATTATTTCACCCAAACCAAAGGCCTGAACAACTTGCTCTGGGTCTATGCGCCGAACCAGGCTCCGAACGCCGGCTATTACTATCCGGGCGACCGCTATGTCGATCTGGTCGGACTGGATGCCTACACCGATTTTGTCGATCCAAAGCACATCAAGGGATATGCGGCATTGGCCGCCCTGCCCAAGCCCTTTGGTTTCGCCGAATTTGGTCCGCACGATTCAAGCAATCCGCCAGGCGACTATGATTTCACCCGGTTTCTGGCCGGCGTCAGAAGCCATTTCCCGGCGACCTGCTTTTTCATGTGTTGGAACGCCAAGTGGAGCCTGGCATCAAATGTCAATACCAAGCAACTGCTGGATGATCCCCTGATCGTCAACCGGGCCGATCTTCCGGTCCACGCCATCCTGGCGCAGCCGCAGGCGCAGGTCATGAAAGGCGCTCAAATCCTGGTTCATCCCGCCGAGCCGTAAACCTGCGGCCCTTCCGCCGTGACACAGAACGCCGGGAAAAATCCGCCGAGGCCGTCCTCGACCGAGGGCGCGCTCTGAGGCAACGCATGAATACCCTTGAGACTTCCGCAGAAATGGCTATGTAAGAGCCTGCGTGATTGAACTGATTCACCTAACGCTCAAGCGCCTGGCGCTTTGCAATTACAAAAGCATCAAGCGCATCGAGCTGGACAACCTGAACAACGTGGTGTTGCTCATGGGACGCAATAATGCGGGCAAATCCAACGTTCTCGACGCCTTCAAGTTTCTCTCCGAGGCCGCCGTCAGTTTCGAACACGCCCTGGCCTCCCGCGGCCATGACATTGTCGAACTGATCCACCGCAAGCGCCCGGAAGAGACGATGGAATTTCTGTTTGACTTCGTTATCGCCCCGCAACGGCGGGTGGAAATCGTCCGCCGCCTCTTCACCGGCAATTCCCAGACCAGCGTGTCCGACGCGCTCAACTCGGACCTGCTCTCGGTCCTCACTTTGAAAATCAGCGTGAGCCGGGACCATTTTGAGGAGGAGCTTTCCACTCCCAATCTGGAAGGCAGCCGGCCGTTCGTGATTTTTGCCATCAAAGGCACGCCTGCGGGCGTCGAGTCTTCCTGCGGACAATTGGAAACCTTCTGCAAACAGCACAAAGGCGAGCTGCCCTCCGAACTTCTGCCGCTGGAGGCCAAGCCGGAGAAGATCCCGCCTTACCGCTTGCGGCTGGGGCGGCCGGACGCGGCGGCGGTCTGGCCTGTTTCCTGCGAGCTGGCCGACGCTGTTTTCCAGCAATTCGCCTGCCTGGAATGGGCTGATCCCATGCGCAAATTGCCCACGTCCTCCCCCATCCTCGGCCAGCAGGCGCTGACGGCCGATATTTCCAACCTGCCCGACGTCCTGCACTGGCTCTACAACAACAAGCCCAAACAATTTCGAAAAATCGAAGCGGAAGTATCCAAATTGGTGCCGCATCTCGGCAAGCTTTATACCCCAACCCTGCAAAACGAAGCCACGCTCGGTATGATTGACTCCAGCGACGAGGACCTCGTTTATTCGATGGACCAGTTAAGTTTCGGCACGCGTTCCCTCGTAGCCATCATTGCCAAAGTGGTGCTGGCCAGACCCGGGGCCTGGGTTTGCATTGAGGAACCCGAAACCTACCTTCATCCCGCTGCGCAAATGGAATTGTTTCATTTCCTGCGCGATGAGGGCAAGAGCAAACGGATTTTTGTCGCCACTCATTCCACCGCGATTGCCGCTTCCTGCCCCCTATCCTCGCTCTTCATCGTGCAACGCGACGCCGCGCGCTGCACCACCGTCGCCCCGGTCACCCCGGCGGAGGCCGGCGACGTCATCGAGCAACTGGGCGTAAAACCGTCCTTCAGTTTCGAGGCCGACGCCATCGTTTTCGTGGAGCAGGCGGCCCATGTTCCAATCTTCGAAGCGTGGGCGCGAAAATTTGATTTCGGCGTTAAAATTCAATTCCTCGACGCGGAGGGCGCGGCGACATTGAGTTATTTTGCCAATGCGCGCATCGCCTTGAGCAATTTTGTCCACACCCTGGTCTTCGCGGTTTTCGGCAACGGCAGCGAAATGGCCAGCCGCACCCGCCGGAAGATCATCGAACAGCTTGAGCTTCCGGAGCAACAGGTGTTCACCCTGGATTTCCCGGAATTGGAAGGCTACCTGCTCGATCACGCCGCCGTGGTGCGCGCCTTCCCGGCCATCACCCTGCCGCCGGCGGAATTGGAGGCGCGCCTGGACCCGGCCCGCACCCTGCCGGAGCAAAAAAAGGCCCTGGCCGATTTGCTGGCGGAATTTCATCTCGGGGAATATGACGGCCGCCTCGGCGCGCGCATCGCCGAAGCCATGACTGAAATCCCCGCCTCCATCCGTCAATTATTCGGACAAATCGATCTCAGTTCCAAGCCCTACTGGAAGATTTGAGTCCGGCGCTTATTTTTTCCTGGCATACAGCTCGGTGAACAACTTCAGGAACTTCGCCATTTCATCCTTCTTGCTTTCCCCCATGTTGAGGACGTCCTGATGGACGAGCACGCCGGATTTGGTGTCGCCTCCGGCCATGTTTGTGATGCAGGAAATGCCTGCCACGGCCAGGCCGCATTGCCGTGCCACGATTGCTTCCGGCACCGTGCTCATGCCCACTGCGTCGGCCCCCAACCACCGGAACGCCCGGATCTCCGCCGGCGTTTCGTAGTTAGGCCCCGACACCGCCAGGTAAGTCCCCTTCCGCAGTCGAAGCCCGCTGGCCTTGGCCGCCTGCCTGGCCAGTTCAATCAGCCGGCGGTCGTACACCCGCGTCAAGTCCACGAATCGCGGCAGGCCCGGCAAGGCTGGCCCGCGCAACGGATTCACCCCCATAAAGTTGATATGGTCCTCCAGCACCATGAAATCCCCCGAGCGAAAGGAGCGGTTCACCGCCCCGGCCGCATTTGTCAATAACACGGCGCGTATGCCAAACTCCGCCAGCACCCGCACAGGGAAGGTCAGCCGCTCCATGTCGATGCCTTCGTAATAATGGGCGCGCCCTTTCAACACCAGCACCGGCGTCTTGTCAAAAAGCCCCAGCACAAGCTTCCCGGCGTGGCCGGTCACCCCCACCGTCGGAAATCCCGGCAACTGGCCGTAGGCGATCTCCCGCGCCACTTGCAATTGCGCCAGCGCGTGTTGAAAACCGCTGCCCAGCACCATTGCCAGGCGGGGGCGTAGTGGCGTTTCCTTCTTCAGCAGGGCCGCCGTCAGTTTCGCATCGTACAACATGATCGGGGTGATTATAAACTCCTCCCTTGCCCCGGGCGCAAATCATTTCGCGCCGCCGACGAACTTGATTTATCCCAGGTCTCATCTACCCTTCATTGTTTCTATGCAATTGAATAATGACGAGATTCGCCGCTATTCGCGGCACCTCATACTGCCGGAGGTCGGGCTGGCCGGGCAGAAGAAGATCTGCTCCACCGGCGTCGTCTGCATCGGCGCGGGCGGCCTCGGTTCTCCCATCGCCATGTACCTCGCCGCCGCCGGCATCGGCAAGATCGGCATCGTCGATTTTGACACGGTCGATTTTTCCAATTTGCAGCGCCAGATTATTCACGGCACCGACGACGTCGGGCGCCCCAAATGCGAATCCGCCAAAGAGACCATCCACCGCATCAATCCCAACGTCGAAGTCGTCCTGCACAACACCGCCCTCAACAGCGGCAACGCCCTAGACATTCTGGCACAATACGACATCGTGGTGGACGGCACGGACAACTTCCCGACGCGTTACTTGACAAACGACGCGTGCGTCCTGCTGAAAAAACCCAACGTTTACGGGTCCATCTTCCGTTTCGAAGGCCAGGCCAGCGTTTTCGCCCCGCATTTGAACGGGCCTTGCTACCGCTGTTTGTATCCTGAACCGCCGCCGCCCGGCATGGTGCCCAGTTGCGCGGAAGGCGGCGTCCTCGGTGTTTTGCCCGGCATCGTCGGCTGCATTCAAGCGACCGAGATCTTGAAACTCGCCCTCGGCAAAGGCAGCTCCCTCATTGGCCGGTTGTTGCTCTTCAACGCCCTCGAAATGAAATTCCGCGAGCTTCGCCTGCGTTCCGATCCGCAGTGCCCCTTGTGCGGAGAAAACCCGACCATTACCAAGCTGATCGACTACCAGCAATTCTGCGGCATCGTCCCGGAAACGGCCCCTGCCGCCGCCAATCCCGATGAAGTCACCGTGCAGGAGATGAAGCGGGCCTTGGACGACCCAAAACTCGGCATCAAAGTCATCGACGTGCGCGAGCCGGACGAATATCAGATCGCCCATGTCAGCGGCGTCCCGCTCCTTCCGCTCAGCGTCTTGCCGCAGCGCTTCTCTGAACTGGATCCCAACCAGCAGATCTACATTCACTGCAAGAGCGGTGGCCGTTCCATGAAGGCGCTGCACCTCCTGCGCGGGCACGGCTTCAAATATTTGAAGAGCGTCAAGGGCGGCATCAACGCCTGGTCGGATGAAATCGACCATAACGTTCCCAAGTATTAGCCCTCGCAGTGCCGGAGATTTACGGTGCATATCGAACTCATCAACACCGGCAACGAACTGCTTTTGGGGCGTGTTCTCAATACGCACCAACAATGGATTTGCCGCCAACTGGCCGACCGCGGCTACGAAGTCGCCCGGCAAGTCTGCGTCGCGGATGACGGCCCTGCCATCCAGGCCGCCGCGCGCGAGTCGCTCGCCTGTTCTGATTTGGTGTTGACAACAGGCGGCCTTGGGCCGACTTCCGACGACATCACGCGCGACCTCATTTCGCAAATGCTCGGTCTCCCGCTGTCGCCGGACGCGGAGGTGCTGGCGCGCATCGAGGGATATTTCGCGCAACGGAAGCGCGCCATCCCGCCCAGCGTCAAGGTCCAGGCCCTGGTCCCCGCTGGAGCGCGCGTCCTGCCCAATGCGCACGGCACCGCGCCGGGCCTGGCCATCCACGTCAACCCCAATCCTTTCCGCGAAGACAAGCGCCCAAGCTGGCTCATCCTTCTGCCCGGCCCTCCGCGCGAATTGCGGCCGATGTTCACCGAATCAGTGCTCCCGCTCGTACTCAAGGAATTCCCGCTCACCCGGCCCTTTGTCTGCCGCACCCTGCGCACCACCGGCTTGGGGGAATCGGCTGTCGAGGAGAAAATTGCCGGATCGTTGCAGCCGCTCGTAGCGCAGGGGTTGGAATTGGGCTATTGCGCGCGCGTTGGCGAAGTGGATGTGCGTTTGGTCGCGCGCGGCGAACAAACCGGGGTCATTGTCAGCCAGGCGGAAGAAATTGTCCGTCAATTGCTGGGCGTGCTGATTTTTGGCACCGACGACACCACGCTGGAATCGGCTGTCGTGCATCTGCTGGCCGGGCAGAAGAAAACGGTGGCTTTGGCCGAGTCCTGCACAGGCGGATTGATCGCCCACCGCCTCACCAATGTTCCCGGGGCGTCCGCAGTCCTGGACTGCGGTTTGGTCACGTACAGCAACGAAGCCAAGAAGAATTTGCTCGGAGTTCTCGAAGAAGTTCTGAAAGAGCACGGTGCTGTCAGCGCGGTTGTGGCCCGGCAGATGGCGGAAGGGGCGCGGCTGCGTCACGCCACCGATTTCGGCCTGGCCGTCACCGGCATCGCCGGCCCCGGCGGCGGCAGCGCCCAAAAGTCCGTCGGCACAGTTTTCATTGCGCTGTCTGATGCACAGGGAACAACAGTGAAGGAACAATTCAATCCCTTTGATCGCGAGACTTTCAAATTCGTCACCTCGCAACAAGCCCTTGATTTACTGCGGCGCTCCTTGTGCGGGTGAGGGCTGGTCTTAATCCCCAAACAGCTTCTTCAATTTCTCCCGCGCCGCGTCTTCGCGCGGGCTGCCCGTTTCCTTCGGCACGAACTCGCGGCGGGCCAGCTCAAAATATTCGCAAAAGTTTCCGGCATCCTTCTCCATAACGGGATCGGCCCGCCGATCGCGGCATTGGTGGGCCATGCGCGGATCATAACTGACGCAATTCAAACAAACGCGCAGATCCGCGTTGCAACGGTGGCATGAATCGCCGCGGCCCGGCTGCCCGGGCAGGGTCCATTCCCAGCCGCACTGGTGACAATGTCGTGTTCCAGCCATGCGGGCAGTGTACTGCGTTCCCGGCGCCTGACCAGACTGGATTTTCCCCGCCCGGTGATGATCTTGATTTTACGAGGACTCATTCCCGAAAAAATGCAACTTAAATATTTTTTAATTTGCACTTTTGTCACTGGACGGCATGGCAAAGGAGGCTAGTTTTACAGCAAGCAGGCGGTCTTTTTTGAGCGGGTCAGCCTGCATAAGTTCGCATGAGTCCGTCCGAAAACAGCGCGAATCGGCGCTCCACCGGGTCCGAAGTCGCGCGGAGTGAGGCAGAAAATCTGCTGGGGAACTTTTGCGCCTTGCTGCAACAATTGGGAATTCGCGCGACCCTGCCGGACTGCCTTTCCCCCGTCGGCGCGGCATCCGAACCTTTCACGGATCTCGCGGCTCTGCAAAGCTTTTTGGACGCATATCTCATGCAAATTCTTCTGCCGCTGGAATTGCCGGCCATTGCCGAAGCTTGCCAGCGCGTGCGCCGCGGCCAAACACGCGAATTGATCGCCCTAGACAGGCAACTGGCGGGCGAAGCGCGGCTGTCCCCGTTCGCTTCGGCCAGCCGGAAGATCGGCGCCTGGCAATTGCAACGCCTGAAGCCGTTGCGCGATGAGCGGACAGTACAGCGTTATTTATCCGCCGTCGAATCCGGCCGCGCCGAAGGCTGGCACACATTGGTCTATGGCTTGACTCTGGCCGTCTATTCCTTCCCGTTGCGCCAGGGATTGCTTCACTATGCCCGGGAGACTATTTCCGGCTTGGCCCTCGCCGCGACTGAGCCGGGAACATTTATTGACCCGGCCTGCCAGGAAATGCTGGAGACCATCCTGGCCCGCCTGCCCGAGGCGGTGGAGCGGTCCATCCCGCCCTGCCACGACGATCTTCACACGTCCCATCAGTCCCCCTAGTCAGCATCTTCTTGAAAGTTACAATTTAGACTTGTCAACACGGGTTCGGTTTTGGTGTTATGCCTTTTATGAACGCCACCCGCCTTCTACGACTGTCCACCAGTCTCTTGATTTCATTCGGCATCGGACTGGCGGCGAATGCCCAATCGACCGAGACCAAATCGCTGGTCGAAGGCAACACGGCGTTCGCATTTGACCTCTACGCCAGTCTCAGTGGCACGCCAGGCAACCTCTTCTTCTCTCCGTACAGCATTTCAACCTGCCTGGCCATAACTTACGCCGGCGCGCGCGGCGACACCGAAACGCAAATGAGCCGGGTCCTGCATTTCAGCAAAGACGATGCGCGCCTCCATTCGTCGTTCGGCGAACTGCAACAGCAACTGAACGACGCGGCGAAACGCACGGGCATCCGACTGGACATCGCCAACGCGTTGTGGGCACAGAAAGGCGAACCCCTCCTGCCAGCCTTCATGAAAATCGCCACAGACGATTATCAGGCCAGCGTCAACCAGGCGGACTTCAAAACCAGTGCCGATGCCGTCACCCGCGGAATCAACCGCTGGGTCGCGCAGAAGACCAGAGACAAAATCCAGGACATCCTCCCGTCCGGCAGCGTGGATGACCTTACTCGGCTTGTTCTGGCTAATGCCATTTATTTCAAGGGCGCCTGGCTCAGCCCCTTTGAGAAGCGCTTTACCTCGCACCAACCGTTTCACCTTTCCGCCAACAGCCAGACCGATGTGCGTCTCATGTTTCAGCTCGCGGACTGCAATTACGCCGAGAACACAGACTTTCAAGTCGTGGAACTGCCCTACAACGGTAATGAAATGTCTATGGTGATATTGCTGCCGCGCCAGATCGATGGCCTTGGCCGACTGGAAAAGCAACTTAGTCCCGCGTTTCTTGCCCGCTTGCTTGCGCAAATGAAAAAGCAGGAGGTCGAAGTTTTCCTGCCCAGGTTCAAACTGGAATCCGGTTTCACGCTCAACAACACGCTTGCAAAAATGGGCATGCCCGATGCCTTCATCTGGCCGAAGGCCGACTTCTCCGGCCTCAATGGGAACAGAATTCTCTGCGTTTCTGCCGTTTATCACAAAGCCTGGGTCGAGGCCAATGAAGAAGGCACGGAAGCCGCCGCCGCCACCGTTGTCGATGTGGCGTCGAGTGATTTTAGGGAGAGCCCTCCGCCCCTGCCCGTTTTCCGCGCTGACCATCCCTTCATCTTTCTGATCCGCGACATCCGTTCCGGCAGCCTGCTTTTCATCGGTCGCCTTGCCGATCCGCGCGCGTGACCCCTTCGACACAGCGGCGAAGTTTGGCGAATTTGTTTGGCATCGGCTCTTCTTCATCCTCTATCCTCGCCCCGAATGGCAAGTTCACCCGCCAGCTTTTTGAACGCCGCGGATTGGAGTATCATCGTCCTTTACCTGGGCGGCATTATCGCGCTAGGCAGTTGGTTCGGCAGGAATCAGCACAATACGCGCGATTATTTCCTCGGCAGCAGGGATATTCCGTGGTGGGGCATCGGGCTTTCCATTGTGGCGGCGGAAACCAGCGCGCTCACCATTATCGGCGTGCCGGCCATGTCCTACGCCACCCAAGGCGACCTGTCGTTTCTGCAATTGATCATCGGCTACGTCATCGCCCGGGTCATTTTGGCCGTCGTCATGGTGCCGTATTATTTCAAGGGCGAGATTTATTCGCCCTACCAGCTTTTCTCCAATGCCTTCGGCAACGGCGCGCGCCAGACTGCTGGCGCGTTCTTTCTGTTGAGCGAGACTCTGGCTGCGGGCGTCCGGGTTTATGTCGCCTCCATCCCGATACAGTTGATGCTGGGTTCCAGGGTTCTGGGCGCTTTTGGCGGCGGTCACCCCATCTTGGGCGCCATTCTGTTGTTTGTCCTTCTGTCGCTGGTTTATACTTGCATCGGCGGGGTCAAGGCGGTGATCTGGACCGATGCCGTCCAGTTCGGACTTTTTTTGTTGGCCGGCTTGTTCACCCTCTTTTATATCCCGCGCTTTTTTCCACACGGGGCCGTGGAGGTGTTTCGCCTGGCGGCGGCGGCGGGAAAACTGCACTGGCTCAATGCCCATGTCGATGCCGCTTCCCTCTGGCAGGAACCGATCAACATCTGGATGGGAGTCATTGGCGGCACGTTCATGGTCATGTCCTCGCATGGCGCGGAGCAGTTGATCGTGCAACGGGTGCTGGCCTGCAAAAGCGTGGCCGACGGCCGCAAGGCGCTGGTCTTGAGCGCTGTCGTCATCTTTCCGCTCTTTCTCATCTTCCTGCTCGTGGGCGTCATGCTCTGGGCTTATTATCAGACATACCCTCTGGCCATTCCGATTCCCAAAGTGTCCTCCCATGGCAGCATCACGGCCAATGACTTCATTTACCCGATTTTCATGCTTACCGGCGTCCCGCATGTGTTGAAGGGCTTGCTGATCGTGGCCATCCTGGCCGTGGCAATGTCTTCGGTCAGCTCGGCCCTCACCTCGCTGGCCTCGGTTTCGACGATGGACTTTGTCAAGAAGATGCTTCCCGACCGGTCGGAGTCTTTTTTTCTGCGCTTCAGCAAAATTTCCACGATCGTTTGGGCGGGCGCGCTGATTTTTGTGGCGTATTTGAGTCGTGAAGCGGCCTTCGTGCTGGAGGCGGCCTTCAAATTGCGCGGGATGACGAGCGGGGCTTTGCTGGGCGGCTTGCTGCTGGCGCTCTTTTGGAAACGAGGCCCCGCCGCGCCCGTCATCACCGGCATGGTCTGTTCGCTGGCGGTGATGACCTGGATCAGCCCGCTGGCGCAGGAGAACATTCCGGCGAGTTGGCCGCATCTCCATCTCGTGATCGCGTTTCCGTGGTACACGCTCATCGGCACTTCGGTGACCCTGGCCGTGGCTATGATTATGTCGATGTTCATGCCGAAACCCGGAGCGGCAGCCCGCATCACAGGTGATTCCCTCTCAAAAACTTGAACTTCTCCCCTGCCTTTGGCAGAATCAAAGCCATGGCGATCACACCCCGGCAATTCGAGCAAATGCAAGCAAGGTTGAGTGGCTCAAAACTTACTCCCAGCCCGGTTTTTGCGGGCAGTTGTCGCCCAGGCTCCAACCGAAACCAGATTATTATGGGCGTGGACCCATCGTTGCGCGGAACCGGCTACGGAGTCATCCAGTTGGCCCGGCCCAATCCGCGCGCGCTGGTCCACGGCGTCATCCCCTGCCCGACGGGCTGGGAGCGGTCCCGATGCCTAGCGAAGATCCTGCAAACGTTGCGCGAGGTTGTGGCCAAATACCGGCCCTCCGTCTGCGCGATCGAGGGTCTCTTTTACGCGCAGAACCTGCAAACGGCCCTCATCATGGGTGAGGCGCGAGGCGCGGCGCTGGCGGCGCTGGCCGAAGCCGGGTTGGACATTTATGAAATCGCGCCGCGCAAGGTCAAGCAGGCGGTGGTTGGTTATGGCGCGGCCCAGAAATTTGCGGTGGGCAAAATGGTGCAGCGCTTGTTGCAGCTCCCCCAACCCCCGCCGCCCGATGCCGCCGACGCCCTTGCCCTCGCCCTGGCTTATGCGCAGGACAGCCGGAAAACCTTTGGCGCGGGAGCAAAGAAGATTTAATCGCCCCGGGCGTTTACATATCCGCCAGATACACGCCGCGATTGCGCCACAGATAAATCGCGCCGGAGGAAAAAGTCAGAATCACGGCGACATCCAGGGAAAGGGTCGTAGCCCACCCGATCCAGGGCCGGCCCGAAGGGAAACCAAAGAGGGCCTGTCCCACAACCCCCCATTGCCCATAACTGTGGAAGGTCAGTATCAGAAGAATGGCCACGATTTGTGAAATCGTTTTATGTTTGCCAAATCCTTCCGCTGCCAGCACCAGGTTCTTCGAGGCCGCCAGCAGCCGTAATCCCGTGATGGCCAATTCCCGCGCCACCACGATGACCACCATCCATGCCGGCATCCAATTACGCCCGACAAAGGCGATGAAAGCCGAACAAACTAGTATCTTGTCCGCCAGCGGGTCCATGAGAATGCCGAAGTTGGTGATGAGATGGTCCCGCCGCGCTATTCTGCCGTCGTAGTAATCAGTCAAACCCGCCGTGCTGAAAAGAGCCAGGGCGATGGTTTCTTGAAATGGAATGCGCGAAAAGATAACGGCCAGAAACAACACGGTGATGGCAAATCTGGAGACTGTCAGTTTATTCGGAATGTTCATTCACGTTTCGGAAAACATTTTCGGCTGGCGATATAAAGACAGATTCCGCCCGCGAAGCAAACATTTCCTGAGGTCAAAAAATGGGTTCGGCGATCAGATCGTAATCGGTGTGGCCGGTGATTTTGACGCGGGCAAATTGGCCCAAGGGCAGTTTGCCGCGGATATACACGCGCCCATCGATGTCCGGCGCATCGGTCTGACCACGCGCGATCATAAATGGGCCACGATGCCTGGCCGCCACCGCGTCCGCCGCGGCGGAACGAATCAATCCGTGCTCCCACGAACTAATGTTCTCCTTGGGCAGGTCCCGCCAATGTGCTTCCCGCTCCACCAGTACATTCATCTCCCACCCGACGCATGAAGCCGAGATCGCGCGCGCTATTTTCAACTGTTCGGACATCGCCAGTTTTTGACGCCGCTTTTTGATAACGTCGGAAACCTGCGCTTCCATTTTGCCGGCTCGCGTCTCCTCCTGCCGGGAATAGGTGAAGACGCCCATCCGCTCGAAACGCGTTTCGGCGATGAAATCGAGCAACGCCTCGAAGCACGCCTCGGTCTCGCCAGGGAAGCCGACGATAAACGTTGTCCGAATCGCAATGCCCGGAATGCCCGCCCGGATTTTTGCGATCAAATCAACGATATACTGCCGCGAGGTTTCGCGGCGCATGCGTTCCAGCATGTTGGGATGAATATGTTGCAGCGGCATGTCCACGTAACGCGCCACTTTCGGGCATTGGGCAATGGTCTCGATCAGCTCATCGGTCCAATGGGCAGGGTGGGTGTAAAGCAGCCGCACCCAGAAATCACCCGGCAATGCGTTCAGTTCGCGCAGCAGCGTGCAAAGGGTCGTTGCCCCGGCGTCCAGCGATTTGGCGGTGGCGGAGAATCTTTCCGGCGAGGAAATGGCCCGGCTGGCGTTGGGCCGCAGATCCAGCCCGTAATAGGTTGAGTCTTGCGAAATGAGATTCAGTTCCTTGACGCCGTCTGCGATCAGTTGCCGCGCCTCCAGCACGATGTCGGCCTGGGCGCGGCTGCGATGGGAACCGCGCATGCGCGGTATGATGCAGAAGCTGCACGGATGATTGCAGCCTTCGGCAATCTTCACGTACGCAAAATGGCGGGGCGTCAGCCGGAACCGCGGTGTGGCAAAATCGGGAATGTAACCCGGCCGGAGGCTGACCTGGACGAGCGGTGCTTCGGCTGGGGCGGGTTTGCCGCGGTCCAACTCCGCCATGCGGCGCGCAAGCTGTTCC
Source organism: Limisphaerales bacterium (assembly GCA_052325505.1). Taxonomy (GTDB): domain Bacteria; phylum Verrucomicrobiota; class Verrucomicrobiia; order Limisphaerales; family Palsa-1400; genus DASRLE01. The sequence continues at coordinate 6,403 of JBKQUS010000161.1, read as the reverse complement.
CGGGATCCGGCCCTCGCCTCCGGGGTCTTCGCTGCTTGGGCCAGTTTCTCCCGCCGCCGCGCCAGCGCCTGGCGCACAATTTCCGCCGCCTGCGCCACTTGATCGATCCCCATGAAGGCATCGACTTCCGGCAGCAGCGCGGGCAAATCGTTGCGAAAGCGCTGCGGCAGGCAGCCGGAGACGATCAAGCCCTGGCCGGGATTGGTTTGTGCGCGCAGTTCAGCCGATTGCAAGATGGCATCGACGCTTTCCTCCTGGGCAGCGTCAATAAAGGAACAAGTATTGACAATGACAACATCCGCCTGGCTGGCTTCATTGGTGATTTCCAAGCCGGCCTTGAGCAGGGCGCCGAGCATGATCTCCCCATCGACCAGATTTTTGGCGCAGCCAAGGGAAATGAGACCGACGCGCACGGGCCGTGTTGCTGAAGTTTTCGTCACGGGCACAACTTACGAGACTGGGCGGAAAAGGCAAACGCCCTAACTGGCGGGCCGTGGCAGCGGCAGCGTTTCACTGGCTGGTGGCGCTTGATAAAGTCCCGGCCCCAGGCCTTGCAACGGGTCCTTGTGCTGGTAACGCAGCCAGACGAAATAGGAGACAACGGCCACCGCCACGATGACCAACAGCCCCACTGCGGGCAGGGCCAGCCGCCGGAAGAACTTCGAGAAGTGGAACATCGCGTCATCCAGCGGGCCGCTGGCCGCTTGGGACAAGGCAGGCTCCTTCTGTCCGGAATCGGCCAGTTCATGGTTGAGTTGCTGGAGGACTTGCGCGGCGTCGAGCTTCAACAGCGTGGCATAAGTGCGCACAAAACCGCGAATATAAACCGGGGCGGAAAAGACACTGTAATTGCCCTCCTCCAGGGCGCGAATATGATCGCCGCGGATTTTGGTCCAATCCGCCACCTGGTGAATGGCCAGCTTTTGCGCTTCGCGCGCCGTGCGCAATTGTTCGCCGACTGTTGGCATGATTATGATTGATAGCATCTTGCGGCGGCTCTGGCAATGCTTTAATTGCTCGCGGCCAGCCCTGTGCCTAACGTGGTTGTCAGGCAGAAATCCGGTGGAATAGCGTGGAGCAGCACCGAGGCAAATTCCTCCTGTCTGGTGGCATGTTTTTCCTCATTTCGGGGCTAGACCCTGCAAAACCCCTTTAAAACAAGGATTTTGTAGCATGGCACAGCCGATGCTCAAAGGGGGGTGAAATGAGTGATGCACCGGGAAGTTGCGAAGCGGGTTGCCAGGCGCAGCCGGGTGTTGCCGGGCATGGCAACATCGCAGATTTGCAAGGCCGCGCTGCTAAAGAAACGTGATTGAGAAGCCGAGAATTATCCATGATAGAAAGCGTCAAAAGTTTGGTCGAAGCTCTCCGTGACGAGTTGAAAAACTACGGCGAGATGCTTGCCCTGCTGGACCGCCAGCAGGAGTACTTGATGACCCGCGCCGCCAATGAAGTGTCCCAATCCATCAGCCTGGTCCAGGCCCAGGGCCTGGCCATCCAGGAAGCCCGCAAGCACCGGGAAGATTGCCGCCGCGCTGTGGCCGAGTCAGCGGGCCAGCCGGAGAATGCGCCGTTTAAGGAGCTGATTCCCCTGTTGCCGGCGGATTACCAACCCCTGCTCAAGGCGCTGGTGGAGGAAAACAACGAACTCCTGTTTCGTGTGCGCCGGCGCGCGCGCCAGAACCATCTGATCCTGAAACGCTCGGTCGAGTTGATGCAGCAATTGTTGAATTCACTTTGCCCCCCGCTCCAGCCGGCCAATGGCAACAGCACCGGCGAACCGCCGGCTCCTGTCTGGGAGGAGCAGCCATTGCATGCGGAGGTAAACTGACGGACTGTGTTTATGGTTGCGATGCTTGACACCAATGTCAAAAGGCGCGCCCGCCAACAACGCGCCATCCGGGCCGCCGCTCCGGTGCTGGCGCGCGCCGGCGGGGAAGGCAGAGGCGTCGAAGCAGCGGTCATCGCCGAGGCGCGCGATCCTTTGCTGGAGGCGCAACTCCTGGCCGAAACCAGTGTGTCCGGCTCGCTGGCCGCCCAGCAAGCACACCTGCAACATGCCGGCGCCTGCCTGGATGAGTTGTTCAGTTTCAGCGCCGCCTCCAACGGCCTCAATGAACTGGATGTTGAATTGTCGCAGTTGTTCAGTTCCTTTGCAGACCTCTACAGTGATCCGGCAAATCTCCCGCTGCGGCGCGACATTGTGCGATGCGCGCAGGAGATCGCCGCCAGATTCAACCGCGCCTCGGCACGGCTGGACTGTTTGCGAAACGATTTAAATGCTTCCATCCAAAAGGACGTGGCCCGGGCCAATCAAAACCTGAATGATATTGCCGTCCTCAACCAGCAAATCCTTGAGGCGCAGACATCAGGCGGGAAGGCCGGCCCTTTGGCCGAACAGCGCGAACAATGTCTGGAAACGCTGTCCGGCTGCGTCAACCTCATTGCCACGCCCCGAGCCGACGGCGGCGTCAATATCAGCATCGGCGGCGTCGCCATGGTCTCCGGGTCAAAAACGCCTGATTTCCTGGCCACGTATCCCGACCAAAACGAGGATTTGCGCCTCCAGGCGCAAAACGCCGGCGCACGACTCGAGCCGGCTGGCGGCAGCATCGCCGGGAAAATCAGCGGGCGCGACGGCGCATTGGCCGGCTTGCGAAGCGGGCTGAACCACCTGGCTGCGCAACTGATCTCCCGATTCAATTCCATTTACAGAAACGGCCGCGACTTGCACGGCGGCACCGGCCAGGATTTTTTCACCGGAAACGACGCGACGGACATCGGCGTCAACAGCGCTGTGGCCGGCGATCCGTCCAGATTGCAGGTCGGCGGCGCGGCAGAAACGAAGGGATATGACACGACAGCGCCGGCCCTTGAAAGGTTCCGCCAAACCTACGCCGAAACCGTTTCCCACCAAGGCGGCGCGTTGGAGCAGGTCAGCGAAGATTTGAGCAGCAGCCAGGCGGTGGCGCAAATGCTGGCCAACGAACGCACATCAGCCCACGGCGCATCCATCGGCGGCGAGTTGACCTGTTTGCAGAGCTACAAGCAGGCTTGCGCGGTCTCAGCCCAGGTGCAGGCAACGCTCCATGAGATGCCGCCTGTGCAATGAAGCACTTTCCGGAGCGGGCGCCGGGCGCTCAGAACTCCCAATGCAGCCTCATGCTTAATATTGACACCGGCCCGCGCGCTGCGTTGTAGGCTGGATTGATTACAAACTGATAATCCGCAGTAGCATAGAAGTTTTTCCATACTTGCGCTTTGTAATACGTTTCGAGGGTCTTCTCCAAATTGTAGCTGAGCGCACCGTCTCCCGCCAGAATGCCCAGGCCCCCTGCGGCGAAGTATTCCTGCTGCGCGTGCGAAATGCCGTTTACGATCCCGGCCAATCCCACCGTGTCGTTGGTTCGATGCCAAAAATCCCCGTTGATGCTCAACCCGGCCGAGCCGGACTTGGACACATCGGCATAGGCCCAGTCCGGGGTCTGGCCGGCGTTCCAGCCCAGCCGCGCAAATGCGCCCACGCCTTTGGTCAATTCATACTCCGTGTTCAGCCCGAAACCGTAATTCAGGCAGTAGTGGGGATCGGCCACCAGCGCCGGCCGCACCGGACTGTCCAAAGCGTCCGCGTAAGTCCCCGAGTCCACCCGGTTCAGGAAGGCCAGCAAACGCACCGCCCCCGGATGCTTATGGATGACAAAGCGTCGTTCGACTTCAGTCACCATTCCCCATGCTTCCAAGTACTGTTGGTTTATGGCCATGCCGTTGGCCACGGTCGGCATTTGGAAAAAGCCGTAGCGGGCCGTCCAGTTGGGCTGGTTCAATTCAGCGGCGAATCCGGTGATGTAGCCGAGGCTGTTGGCTGGATAATCCCAGGCTTCATTGCCGACCAAGGCCCAGTTCAGAAACTGCGACGTTACATCCCCGGCGTAGGAGTTTTGATCAAAAATATCCAGGACACTGATTTGCCCGAGCGTCAGTGTGATGCGCGATATGTCCTGCTGTCCCGCGAGGTGGAGGGCGTCGTCGGCCACCGGTTCCTGATCGCCCCCCAACCCGATGGTTTGCCTGACAAAGACGCGGGCTGGGGTGACGTTGCCGGCTTGCGCCCCAATTTTGTAGGCCTCGGCATTGGGAAAAGCTTCAATGCCCAGGGTGTGGTTGAAGCCAAACCCCTGCCAGAACAATCCATCCACATGAAATTCGGCTCCCTGCCATAACCGCGCGCCAAGGAACAAGTCATAATCGACCGATTCGGCTGTCGCTGAATGATTGTCCAAACTTTCCGGGCCGGAATACTGCGCCGGAAAGGAGGAATGCCAATCGCCCACGTAGGTCCCCTCCATGTGCATATTCCAGAACTGCTCCTTCGTAGTGGAGGCGTTTGGGGAAGCCGATGCCGGCGCACTGTTGGTCTGGGCGGTATCCTGGCCGGAGCACCGTCCCGCCAAAAAGATGGCCGCGACCGCCAGGGCGGACAAAAGCCGGGCGCAAAAAATACTTTGCATGTTAAGACAATGTCTGACTTGCCTGAGCACAAGGGCGACGATAGTGCCTGCGCCGGGCGCGGCGCGAAAGAGCAAAGTTCGGCGCGTCATTGTCCCGGGTTTGCAGCTCCAGGTCATATTTTATGAAACAATATATGTTTTAACTATAAAACATTTCTATTGCATGAATATGTTTTTAGGCATATAAAACACAGCCAATGTTGAAAATTGGAGCATTTGCACAGATAGCGGTCGGGGTAAGCTGCCGAAAAAGCGCCATTGCGCCCTGGTTTGCGGCGGGCTTGATTGGGATGGTCGTGGCGGCGCAAGTCAATGCGGACCTTTCGGACGATCCGCCTGTGCCGGCGAAAGGCGGTTTGAGCGCCACGGAAGAGCGCGCGGCTGGGTCGGAGCAGGATTGGAACTGGCACGCTCAGAATACCGTGATTGGCCAGGGTGATTTCGGTTTTCCCGCCAATTACTCCGGCCCGGCCAGCCTGAACAGCGAGGGAGAGGCACAGGAAACAATTACGCTGGACTTGTTTGCCGGCGTGCGGTTGTGGCGCGGCGCCGAGGCACATTTGGACGGACTGATGTGGCAGGGCTACGGCCTGAGCCAGACGCATGGCATCGAGGCGTTTCCCAACGGCGACGCTTACAAGGCTGGCGCCGAGAATGCCCAATTTAATTTTGCGCGCTTGTTCATCCGCCAAACCATCGGCTTGGGAGGCGAACAGGAGTCTGTGCCCGATGACGATCTCACGCTGGCGGGCAAAAAGGACATTTCGCGGGTGACCATCACCCTCGGCCGGTTCAGCCCGCTGGACATTTGCGACAACAACACTTACGCGAGCGACCCGCACACGCAGTTTATGAATTGGGCGATGATGGGCAACCTCGCTTGGGATTACGGGCAGGATACCATCGGATACACGACTGGAATTACCCTGGAATTGAATCAGCCGAAATGGGCTTTGCGCTACGGATTTTTCGATATGCCGGCTGTCAAAAATGGTTTCTCGGGCGACGACCAGTTTCTCATGTCGCCGCAGAGCGGAAGATACGGCCCGTTTTCGACCTCCTGGGCCATGATGACGGAATTTGAGCGCCGCTACAGCATCAAGGCTCATCCGGGGGTGGTTCGATTTCTGGCCTGGCTCAACGAAGCTGACATGGCCAGTTATCAGGCGGCGACTGCCCTTCTGCTGGCTAATCCCAACAATGTGGAAGGGGACATCGCAGCGGCGCGCGCCTACCGCTACAAATACGGCTTTGGTTTGAACTGGGAACAGGAAGTTGCGAAGAGCGTCGGCATGTTTTCGCGCCTGGGCTGGAATGACGGTCATGAAGAGGCCTGGACGTTTACCGATGTTAACTGGACGGCATCGCTGGGCGTGAGCGTCAAAGGCGAAGCATGGCGCCGGCCCGATGACGCCTTCGGCCTTGCCGGCATCGTGAGCGGTGCTTCGCGCGAGAACCAACAATTCCTGGACGCAGGCGGCACGGACATGCTCGACGGCGACGGGGCGCTGAATTACGGCTCCGAGAAAGTCCTCGAAACGTACTACAATTTCAAAATCTACAAAAATGTCCACGTCACGTTTGACTACCAATTCGTCGCCAACCCGGCGTTTAACCGTGATCGCGGGCCGGTGTCGATTTTCGGCGGAAGGCTTCACTGGGAATATTGAGAGTTGGACAAGACTTCTAATAATACTAGGTTAAGTTAGGATGTGTCTTCAAAGGTGCTCAGACACCACGGACATCGGCCCGCCAGCCGAATCAGCGCGGCTTGCAGCCGCTTCCGTGTCATGGGCAACGTCACCAGAAGTTTTTTTTACTGTGTTCCTGTTCGGTTCGCAGAAAGGCATAGGCCAGCGTGACCAGCGTGACATGGTGATACCAGCCCAGCCAGT
>JBKQUS010000160.1:0-3481 GCA_052325505.1 Limisphaerales bacterium | reverse complement strand
TTCACGATGACGTGACCGGCAAGCAGGACAGCTTGCACACCACCGACCGCGCCACGGCGCTGCGGTTGTTCCATTCGCGCGGCGAAGCGCAGCAGCAGCCCGCCGTGAACCTGCAAATCGCCCGCGCGTATCTGGCGGCGAGCGACCCGCAAATCGCCACCCGCAACTGGCAGTTCGTCATGGACGAACTGGTGAAGCTCAAAAAAGACCAGACCCAACACCGCTGGCAGACCGCCATCAAAGACAAGGCGTTTGACAGCATCCGGCATCTGCCGCTTCTGGAAACGCGCCCGGAACATTTCCTGCGCGTGCTGGAAGCCGGAAAGGTTTCAACCAACGTCTATCTGCGGCGCATCCACAACTTCGCCTTGGACATGACTTGGCTGCCGTGGCCGGTGCTGGCCAAGAAACGCTGGCCGGCCGTCGAGTTCAAAGAGAAACGCGGCATCACGCTGGCCGAACATCTGGCCATCGTCGCTCGTGAAAATAATCCCGAACGCAAGGCGTTCTACAAACTGGCGTGGCACCTGGGCGCATCGCAATCAGACCTGGCATTCCTCGAAGCAGAGAATGTTGATTGGGACAACCACGTCATCAGCTACCAGCGGATGAAAACCAAAACAGTTGCCATCATGCGCTTTGATGAGGACATGGCCGAAATCCTGCGCGACCTGCCGGGGAGCGGCCCGTTGTTTCCTTATCTGCGCACAGTCCGTGCGGGCGACCGGGCGACCGAGTTCAAGCAACGCTGCGTTGGTTTGGGCATCAAAGGCGTGTCGTTGCACAGCTACCGCTACGCTTGGGCGGAACGGGCGAAGGCGGCAGGCTATCCTGAACGGTATGCGCAGGTGAATTTGGGCCACAACAGCAAGGCCATGACGCGGGCGTATTCGCGCAAGGCCGAGGTGGAAATGCCGTCGTTGAGCGAATACGAGCGGCAACAAAAGGCCATCATCGGAAGCCATGAAACCGAACCAGTGACGCAGAGCGTCGCGGCATAAGGAGGACATCATGCAACCTTGGCAAATAAAAGCACTCGAACTGGAAGCGTCGGGATTGAAACATCTTGACGGATTCATCCACGAACACGCGCTCTATTTTCTCATTGGGGCCATCTATCTTTTGCTGGCTCTTTTGGTATGGGTATTGAGCGGTGCATTGCGACGAAAGGGAGGAAAATCCACGCACCACGTCCGGCCAGTCATTTTCATTGATCTGACAGGACGGCCACCAACGCCCCCGGACACGTTTAATCCATTCCCGCCATATCGGGAATCATCGAATTGCGATTGCGATTGCGACGACCATTATCACGACTGACCCAGGCCGGCGAGCAGCGGCGCGGAGGCTGCGAGCCACCAGTTCGCGCGCCGCCGGTTGCTACCGCGTAACGAACTCGCCGGCCTTCACATTGCCTTTTTGACTGCGACATTGACGTTGCCCAGACAGCACGAACCTTGGGGATTGCGGATTTCACAGGCGCAGTTGCCCGCCTTGATCTCCGCCGTGATGCGTTGTGGGATGGTGCATTTGCCCGTCGCCCGAATTTCCTCGACCAGCATCGCTTTGGTGAAGCCGAAGCAGTAACACAGCGGCACGGGGTCTTCGGTTTCTTTGAGTCCGATGCGCTGACGCACGTCGGCTTTGGTGAGGACAACGCCGCCGGCGTTGAAATAAACAGCCTCACACCTCGCGGTGCGGCAGAAGTTAAACGCACCGGCTCCGACAGTTTCCAGATGCTCTGGCTTGACCTGATGTTTGAGTGTTTGCAACAGCATGGACTGGCCAGGCTGTCCGCAACGCGGGCAGTTAGCCTTCGTGCCTGTTGCCGGCTTCGCAGCAACACCAGATGATTTTATGGAACAACAATCGGACATATGATGCGTCAGTTTAGTTGCAACCGGGACAGCAGGCAGCGAGAAACGCCAACCCGATTGCCAGTTTCCAACAGTTCAGGATTAAAATTAAAACGTGTCCATAATCATTTCGCCTCCGTGTTGGTCGCTTCGCCGCAGCAATCCACGATTCTTTCGGCTTTGAATCCGGTTTCATCAATTGCCGCAAGGATTTTCTCCGGCGAAAGTTTTGTGCGGTCGTATTGCACCGTCGCAGTTTTGGTGTCGAAACTCACGTGCGCTTGTTGAACGCCAACCTGCTTGTTCAATACCGACTGTATGTTGAGCGCGCAAGCCGCGCAGTCCATGCTCGGAATTTTCACTTTCAAAACGGTGCTGTTCGCGTCAGCAATGGGGGACGGTGCGCAGCAGGCGTCCGCGTTGGATTGATTCGCCCCCAGAATTGCCGATGAAAGACTCGGAAACGCCGCCGCAACCAGAATGAACGCCGTGGCGAACCACAAGACCACTTTGTTCCATTTGGATGCCGGCTTGGTGGCGCAAGCCGCGCCTTCTTCACAAGTGGCTTTTGGCTTCCGATAAGTCAGATACCAAGCCAGCGCGAGCAGCGCAAAGGTTACACCCTGAAACACTGGCCGCCATTTTTCAAACGCGGCAGCCGCGGCGAAACCGCCAGCACCCAACGCCACGGCAATCAGCGGGCCAATGCAGCAGAGGGATGACGCGATGGCCGCGAGAACGCTACCGCCGAGCGTCGTTTTTTGCAGAGCTTTCAATTTGTCCATAAACTTTTCCATTTTCGTTTTCTGGACAAAGCTACGGCCTCTACCCAGCTAGAGGGTCAAGGAACTTTTGAACTTTTTTCAAGCCAGTGGGCGGGTTCGACTTTGCGGGCAAACACTCGATCAAGTCGCAAAACTCGCCTGCACATTTGCGTTGCCTTGACGTTTCTTTTTCCCATTTCGGCACGACCGCCGCCAGCGACCGCCGAAACGCCTGTAACGTCGCGATGCGTGCGTCCAACTCCTGCAAGTGTTTCTTGCCCACGTCGGCCACGCAGCGACAAGGCGCACGGCCTTGCTCGCGCAGGTCGAGAATCTCTTTGATCTCGTCCAATGTAAAACCCAGCGATTGAGCTTTCTTGATAAACTGAACCCGGCGAAGGGCATCCGTCCGATAAAGGCGATAATTCGAGGCAGAGCGGTCTGGCTTCGGCAACAGTCCAAACCGCTCATAATAATGCAACGTCTGCACGCCGACTCCGGCGCGTCCGGCCAGTTCCCCGACTTTCACAGCAGATTCTTGCATCGTTCCCAGATTAAGCGGAGCGTCCTGCATATTCAAGGACACCTTGGAAAGTCTAAATGTGCCACAGACAAAGGAGGTGAGCCTGCGGCACAAATTGACCAAGCCGGCGAGCGGCGCCGCGTGCCGGTCGCTGCTGGGTAACGGACTCGCCCGTCCTCATGCCGGTTGGGCCTGCCGTGCCCGCTTCCGGGCGTTCTTGTTGCGCCAGTGCCGGTGAATGGCCGCCGCCACTTTATCGAGCCATTCCGGGCTGGCAAATTTCTCGGCGAGCGCGTCACGCGAAAAATGTTTCACGCAATAGCGCCCCGGATGGCCGA
>JBKQUS010000159.1:0-28303 GCA_052325505.1 Limisphaerales bacterium | reverse complement strand
AACACAAAAAGTGCCATTTGGGGCCCGTAAACATTGATAAAATCGACGATTTTCGGGAATGATGAAAGTCTTTGCAAGCTCAGCGAACTCCCCTCGGTATTCAAAAAACTTAACAAAGTAATACTAGCATCGAAGGATCGCCTTTCCATGTAGCTGTTCCAACTAATTGTCCGCGACGGGGACGTCCTTGACTTTCTGATCGAGGATCTGGCGGGTCTTGGTCAAAAAGGCGTCTGGATGGAAGGGTTTTTGCAGGAATTGCACGGGTTGATTGACTTTGCCCATTTGCGCCGCTTCCACGTCGGTGTAACCGGAGATGAACAAGACGCGCATTTTGGGGCGGGGCACGGACAGGCGTCGGGCCAGTTCTGAGCCGCTGAAGCCGGGCATGGTCATGTCCGTCACGAGCAAATCAATCGGCCCCTGGTGGCGTTCGGCCAGTTCCAGCGCATCCGCGCCATGGCGGGCGTCGAGCACGCGGTAATTGGCGGCTTTGAGCACCTCGACCAGCATGAGGCGCACCAACTCCTCGTCCTCGACCAGCAAAACGGTTTCAGTGCCGCGGGTCTGCACGGGGAGGAAATGGGTGGAATTGTCCTCGGCGACGCAGCCATCGAAGCGCGGCAGGTAAATCTCGAAAGTGGTGCCGCGGCCCGGCTGGCTGTCCACCGTGATCTCGCCGCCGCTTTGCTTGACGACTCCATAAACGTTGCACAGGCCCAAGCCCGTGCCTTTGCCGTTTTCCTTGGTCGTAAAAAAGGGTTCGAACAGGTGGGCCTGCACCTCCGGCGTCATGCCGCAACCGGTGTCGGAGATTCTCAGAAGGGCGTAAGGCCCGGCGGCGAGGCGGCCCGAGGCCAGCGTGGTGGCTTCGTGAAACTCGACGTTGCTGGTTTCGATGTCCAGCGCGCCGCCCTGCGGCATGGCGTCGCGCGCGTTGATGGCCAGGTTCAGGATCAGTTGCTCCATTTGCCCGGGATCGGCGCGTATCCACGGCACTGGCGTGGCGAGTTTCATCTTCAACTGGATGGTCTCGCCGAGCGCGCGTTGCAGCAAATGGTTCATGTCGGACACGGCGGTGTTGAGGGGGAGCAACTTTGGCTTGAGCACCTGTTTGCGGCTGAAGGCCAGAAGCTGGCGGGTCAGGGAGGTGGCGTGCGCGAGGGATTTCTGGATTTGCTCGACCGCGCTGTGATTGGCGTCGCCCGGCGGCAGACGCCGGTCCAGCAGATTGATGTAACCCAAAATGGCCTGCATTAAATTGTTGAAATCATGCGCGATGCCGCCGGCCAGCCGCCCCACGGCTTCCATCTTCTGCGACTGGCGGTATTGGTCCTCCAATTTCTTGCGCTCGGAGATATCGCGCACCACCACGACATTCATGTGCGCCTGGCCGTGCGGGATATCACTCACTGCCACGTCGATGGGCAGCAGGGCGCCGCCGGGGCGGAGGGCGTTGAGTTCAATGACGCCGGCCTGCCCGCGTCCCGACAGCGAGGCCAAGTGTTTCACATACTGCTCCCGGTCGGCTGGCGCAAATAATTCATTGACGGGCTGGTCGAGCACCTGGATTGCCTGGCGTTGAAAAATCTTTTCCGCAGCCGGATTGAACAAGGTCACCAGCCCGCGCTCATTCAGGACAATGACGCCGTCGGGCATGCTGTGCAGAACGGCCTGGAGATGCTCCTCGCCCCGACGCAGGGCCTCCTCCGATTGCTTGCGGAGAGTGATGTCCTGCACCACGACCTGGTATTCCGTGATGCGCTCCGCCTCGTCAAACAAGGCGCGCACGGAGCATTGCTGCCAGATGAATCGTCCCGGCGCCACGAACACCTTGTTGTCATACATCCGGATGGGATTGGCGGGGGTCAGCCGTGCAAACTCCTCCAGCGGGATTTCGCGATCCTGCTCGGCCAGGGACTCAAAAAAGTTGGAGCCGATCAGTTTCCTCCGCCGCTGGCCATGGAAACGGCAGTAGGCCTCGTTGACAAAGACCAGCGTGCCGTCCGGTTTGAAACGGCAGATCAAATCCGTCTGGTCCTCGACCACGCCGCGATAGCGCCGTTCGCTATCAGCCGTGGCGCGAAGGGCGGTCTCGCGCTCGACGGCGGCGGCGGCCAGGAGCAGGTTGCCGACGGCGACCACGCCGAGGTAACAACCGATGAGCATGAGACTGGTGTGATCACGGCCCGCGCCCGCCCAAAACGGGCCGCGCTGATGCAGCAGTTCATAAATGGACAGCGTGGCGACCACAAAGGTCCCGGTGGTCGCGCCGCGCATCCCAAAACGCAGGGCCGCCCAAACCAGGAATGGGTAAGGCAGGTAAGCCAGCGGATAATTCTCCATTCCATAGACAAACCATGAATTGAAGGAAAGCTGCGAGCCGATGAGAAGGCCCACCGCGCACAAGGCCGCTTCCACAATGCGGCGGCGCGTCCAGCGCACTCCGCCGGGCGCGGCCCAAGCCAGGATGAGCGGCGTCACTACCAGCGCTCCCATCGCGTTGGGCACCCACCAGATGACCATCGTGCCGAACACTTGTTTCCACAACAGATGGTCCCACGGCAGTTCGCCGCCATAGCAAAGGCCGACGATGTTGAAGGCCGCATTGACGGTGGTACCCAACAAACAGGCGAAGAGAATGAAGCCGGCCGCATATCTCACCCGGTCCATGGCAAATTTGAACTGCACGAAGTGTTCCAACAGATAGGCGCAAAGCACGGCCCCGATGGTGTTGCCGATGGCGGTCGCCAGGGTGAAAAACCCGCCGGGCATCCCTTGGGCCAAAGTGAGCAGCCAGGCCCCGAGCGCCACTCCCCACCACATGCGATAGCCGAAGAGCAGAATGGCGGCGAGCGCGATCCCGGATGGCACCCAGACGAGCGGGATGTTGCCGCCCATGAGAGCGCTGGATTCGCTGCCCAACATGCCGCCGATGACGTAACACGCCGCCAGCAGGACGGCGCGCGTGGGGAGGCTGAAGGTGGAACGGATCGTTCCATTCGCCGTCAGCGGCATTTTAAACTTCATAGCGCGGTATCTCTAATCGCCAAAACGCATCTGCCGCAAAGGGTCGGATGTTCCCCGTTTGCCCTGACATCTTCCTCCCAGTGCCAGCAACGCTCACATTTCCTTCCGTCTGCTTTGGCCACCAACACACCCTCCGTGCCCGCATCCTGGCCCATGACCAGTTGTGAAACATTCAAAAGTTCACGCAGACCTTCCTTATCCATATCGGTCTGGCCCGGCAAAACTTTAGTCATTTCGCCCAGTATCACCTTGGCGTCCAGAGCTTTGCCGATGTTCCCGGCCTGTCGTTCCTTTTCCAAAAACGGCAGGATTCGTTCGCGAAGTTCCAACAGCTTCTTCCAGCAGTCCTCCTCCTCCACGGGCAGCGCCAGGCCCGTCGCCTGCCACGTCGCCAGATGGACCGATTCACTCTCGCGGCCCGGGATGAATTCCCACGCTTCATCGGCCGTGAAAACAAGGATGGGCGAGAGCAGGCTGCAAAGGCTGCGCACCATGCGATGGAGCGCGGTTTGCGTGGCGCGGCGGCGCGGGGAATGGGCCGCGTCCGTGTAAAGCCGGTCCTTGATGACGTCGTGGTAAATCGCCGAGAGTTCCACCGCGATGAACTGGCTGATCCTCTGATAAACCACGTGGAACTCGTGGTTCTCATAAGCCTGCATCACGTCCATCTCCAATTTGCCGAATTGGCCGAGAATCCAGCGGTCCAATCCGGTCAAACCGGCGTCCAGCACGGCGTTTTTGGCCGGATCGAAATCGTAGAGGTTGGAAAGTTGATAGCGCAGCGCGTTGCGGATGCCGCGGTATGTTTCGCCCACTTTGTTGATGCGCTCCTCGCTCACCACGATGTCGTTGCGATAATCCTGCGAGGCGACCCAAAGGCGCACCACGTCAGCCCCATATTTCCTGACATAGGCATCGGCGGTCTGCGGTTTTTCGTAAGAGCCCTGTTTGCTTTTGGAGATCTTATCGCGGTCCGCGTCCACCAGAAATCCGTGCGTCAATACTGTTTTAAACGGGGCGGCGGCGTTGCCCGCGAGCGAAAGCAGGAGCGAGGATTGAAACCAGCCGCGATGCTGGTCGCTGCCTTCGAGGTAAACGTCCGCCTGCCATGAGGACGGCCGGGGATGGTGGTGGCGCTGCAACTCCGGGCGTTTCATCAACACGGCGCGCGAGGAGGAGCCGGAATCAATCCACACGTCCAGCGTGTCGGTCGATTTGGCGGCAGGCTCCGCGCCTTTCCAATCCTTCGGCTTCACGAGAGGCCAAAGTTCGACCGCGGATTTCTCGAACCAGATGTGCGAGCCGTGTTTCTCAAAAAGATCCGCGGTGTTGCGGACGATCTGCGCGTCAAAAATCACTTCACCCCCGGCGTCGTAAAACGCGGGGATCGGCACGCCCCAGGAGCGCTGGCGCGAGATGCACCAGTCGGGACGGGTTTGCACCGCGCTTTTGATGCGGTTGACGCCCCATTCCGGGATCCAGCGCACGCGGTCGATCTCGGCGAGGGCGCGTTCGCGGAATTGTTCATGATCGATCCGGATGAACCACTGGTCCATGGCGCGGAAGATGACCGGTGTTTTGCTGCGCCAGCAATGCGGATAGCTGTGGGGATAATTCTCCTGATGCAGCAGCGCGCCGCGCGAACGCAGTTCGTGGAGAACGGCTTCGTTGGCGTCGCTCTTGCCGTGTTTCTCCAAAATGGATTTGCCAATCATTTCAGCCGGCATCTGCTGCTCCACGGGTAATTCGTTCGTATGCGTGAAACGGCCGTCGTCATCCACCGGCGAGTAAATCGGCAGGCCTTTTTGGCGGCCGAGATTGTAGTCGTCGAGGCCGTGGCCGGGCGCGATGTGAACAAAGCCGGTGCCGGTGTCGCTCGTGACAAAATCAGCCGCAAAAAGTTTTCCGGTGCGATTGCAGAACGGATGCCGATATTCCATGGCAGCGAGATGCCCGGCCGGAACCGACGTCTCCGTGTAATTGGCCCAGCCGCATTTCCCGGCGGTGACAGAAAGCAAGCCGCGGAACAAAATGTAGTTTTCTGCGCCGACATGGATTTGGACGTATTGAAGTTTTTCGTTGTAAGCAACAGCGAGATTGGCGGGCAAGGTCCACGGCGTGGTGGTCCAAATGACGATGAACGTGTCCTGCAGGCCAACGACTGGAAATTTCACAAACACGCTCTGACTGACGTGGTCCTGATATTCGACTTCGGCTTCGGCCAGCGCGGTGCGGCACGGGATGCTCCAGTACACCGGCTTTTTGCCGCGATAGACAAAGCCCTTTTCCACGACGTCGGCGAAGAGGCGCAGTTCGTCAGCTTCGTATTCTTTGTTCAAAGTGAGGTAGGGCTTTTCCCAATCGCCGAGGACGCCGAGGCGTTTGAATTGCGCGCGCTGGAGGTCAATGTATTTGCGGGCGTTGGCTTCACACGCGGTGCGAATCGCGGCGGGATCGGCGCTGGTGTTGCCGGCCTTTCGCATGTCTTGCGACACTTTGAATTCGATGGGCAATCCATGGCAGTCCCAGCCCGGAATGTAGGGCGCGTCACGGCCCAGCAAGCCCTGGTGCTTGACGATGAAGTCCTTGAGAATCTTGTTCAGGGCAGTGCCGATGTGGACGTCGCCATTGGCGAAAGGCGGGCCGTCGTGCAGGACAAATTTTTGCGCGCCGGCGCGGGCGGCCTGGATTTTGTCGTAGAGCGCGGCGTCATGCCATCGTTGCAGGCGTTGCGGCTCGCGCGCCACCAGATCGGCCTTCATCGGAAAACCGGTTTGCGGCAAATTGAGCGTCTTTTTGTAGTCCATTGTCATTTTTTACCTCAGATGCGGCCTTCAGGCGGCGCGGCAGTTTAAGGTGATTGCTTTTGCGGCGCAACGCGATAGTGTAGTGCCGTGGAAAAGGCTGAGAAAAGCCCGGTTGACCCGTTAATTAAAAGCCGCATACAGGAGCTGATTGCGGCAAAGGGCGGGGGCTATAATGCGGATTTAGTCGAGGAAATCATCGTCAATGCCCTCAAATTGTTGACAGATGTGAAGGACCGCGGCGACGTGCGGGTCATCCGCACCGCCTTGGGGGAATTGCGCTATGCCTTCCGAACCTTCGCCCCCTATGACGGCATCCGCAAAGTCACGATCTTCGGTTCCGCCCGCACCCTGCCCACGCGACAGGAATATCTGGAAGCGGTCGAGTTCGCGCGCAAGATCTCCGAAGCCGGCTTCATGGTCATCACCGGCGCCGGCCCGGGCATCATGCAAGCCGGGCACGAAGGGGCCGGGCCGGAAAAGAGTTTCGGCGCCAACATCCGCCTGCCTTGGGAACAGGCCGCCAATCCCATCATCGACAAGGACAAGAAACTCATCTCCTTCAAATACTTTTTCACCCGCAAGCTCATCTTTGTCCGGCACTCCGACGCCATTGTTTTGTTCCCCGGCGGATTTGGGACATTGGACGAAGGCTACGAGGCGCTGACGCTGATGCAAACCGGCAAAAGCCGCATCGTGCCCCTTGTCCTGCTCGACCGCCCCGGCGGCGCTTACTGGAGAGTCTGGGACAAAAACATCCGCGAACATCTCTTGCGCGGCCAGATGATTTCGCCCGACGACCTTCACCTTTATCAAATCGCGGACAACGCCAGCCACGCCGTGCGCATCATCACCCGGTTTTACCGCAATTACCACTCCAGCCGCTTCGTCAAGGACCTGCTCGTTCTGCGCATCAAGAATCCGCCGTCGCCGTCGGCCGTTGAAAGTCTCAATGACGATTTTGGCGACATCATCTTGGGCGAAAAATTCAAGATCATTGAACCCACGCCCGAGGAAAAGGAAGACAACGACCATCTGGAATTGCCGCGCATCGCCTTCGGCTTTGACCGCCGGCAATACGGCCGCCTGCGACAACTGCTCGACGTGATTAATGGGTATTAGACCGGGCATTCCGCTGGGTTTTCATGTCTTGCCAGCGGGGCATTCGCCATTAATCTCCTTGCCGTGAACCTTCTTTTTGTCGGCGACATCGTAGGGGAGCCGGGCCGCTATGCAGTGCGGCAGCTCCTGGCAAAGCTGCGTCAGGCGCACCACATCGACATGGTCGTGGCCAATGGGGAGAATTCGGCGGGCGGGGCGGGCATCACGGTCAATACCGCGAATGAGATTTTTGACGCGGGTGTCGATATCATGACTACCGGGGACCATTTGTGGGACCAAAAGGAGGTCAACATGCTGTTGCTGTCCGAGGCCCGATTTTTGCGCCCGTTCAATTATCCACCAGGCGTCATCGGCCAGGGCAGCACGGTCTGGCATTCGGAAAAATTGCCGCCGGTCGCCGTCCTCAATCTCCAGGGGCGCACCTTCATGCCGCCGTTGGAGAATCCGTTCCTTTGCGCCCGCGCCGAAGTCCCGCGCCTGCGCCAGATCGCCAAAATCATTTTTGTCGATATGCACGCGGAGGCGACCTCGGAAAAAATCGCGCTGGCCCGGATGTTGGACGGGCAGGTCAGCGCGGTGGTCGGCACTCATACCCATGTGCAGACGGCGGATGAGCAGATTTTTCCGGGGGGCACGGCTTACTTGACGGACGCGGGCTTTACCGGACCGCATGAGAGTGTTTTGGGGCGCGAAATCGCGCCGGTCATTGAACGCTTCGCCACGAACACGCCGCAGAAATTCGGCGTGGCCTCGGAGCGAATCCTGTTGCAAGGCGCGTTGATTGAAATCGACAATGAATCCGGGCGCGCGCGCCATATTCGCCGGATTTCCGAACCACTCGGGGCCTGAATGCCGAAACAGACCACATCGCAATGGGATTTCGGCGAGCTGTTCCCCGTGGAAGCCACCCGGCGCGTCTTTTCCGTCAGCGAATTGACGGCGGACATCCGCCGCCTGCTGGAAAAGCAAATCGGCCAGGTCTGGGTGACGGGCGAGATCACCAATTGCCGCGCGCAGGCTTCCGGCCATGTTTATTTCACCCTGAAGGACGCGGCGGCCCAGTTGAACTGCATCGTTTTTCGCGGCGATGCGCCGACTGACCGCGCAGCGTTGCAAGACGGGCGCAAGGTCATTCTCAAAGGGGAGATGACCGTGTATGAGCCGCGCGGCCAATATCAATTGCGCGTGCTGGCGGTCGAATTGCAGGGCGTCGGCGCGTTGCAGGCCGCCTTCGAAAAACTGAAGGCGAAACTGGCTGCCGAGGGACTTTTTGCCCAGGAACGGAAGCGGCCCCTGCCGCGGTTCCCGCAGCGCATCGGTTTGGTTACGTCGCCGACCGGGGCCGCTTTGCGTGATGTTTTGCATGTCGCGCAGCGGCGCAATCCGGCCTTGGAAATCATTCTTGTGCCGTGCGCGGTGCAGGGCGCGGGCGCGGCCTCGGAAATCGCGGCGGCCATCGCGCTGCTCAATCAATGGTCGAACCTCCCCGGCCGAAAACTGGATTTGATCCTGCTCACGCGCGGCGGCGGCAGCCTGGAGGATTTGTGGGCCTTCAATGAGGAAGTTGTCGCGCGCGCCATTTTCAATTCCGCCGTGCCCATCGTTTCCGCCATCGGACACGAGATTGACTTCACGATCAGTGACTTCGCCGCGGATTTGCGCGCGGCCACGCCCAGCGCGGCGGCCGAGATTATTACCGAGGCGGTTTTTTCCAGCGGCAAATGGCTGGCCCAGACGCGCGTCCAATTGCGCGACCTCGTTCTCCGGCGCGTGGCGGGCGAAAGCCGTCATTTTCAGCAACTCGGGCAGCGGCTGCGGGCCTCGCATCCGCGCCGGATGCTCCAGCAGCGCCTGCAACGCCTGGATGAACTGCAACTGACACTCTCCCGTGGCGCGCGGCATCATTTGCAAAAATGCCGCGTTGCCGCGCAAAATCTTGGCGTCCGGCTGGATCGGCTCCGCCCCGGCCGGTTGCTGACACAACGGCGCTCGGACATGGCCCGCGAGCGACGCCGATTGCGGGAGCAGGCCCGCCATTATTTGCGTGGTCTGCGCCAGCGCGCCGACGCCTTGCAGGGCCGCCTGCGTCTGCTCGGCCCGGAGCAGGTGCTGGCGCGCGGCTATTCCATCACGCAGGACGCCGCCAGCGGACGAATCCTCCGTGCGAAGGCACAAACGCGCCCCGGTCAAACATTAAAAACCAGGCTCCAGTCCGGCGAGGTGCATAGTGTGGTGCAGGAGGGCAAATGATCGGCGGGAGGTCGCCGTGCTTGACGTTCGCGCCGCGTAAAACTACTCTTGAGGTGGTCTGGTGGCTATAGCTCAATGGTAGAGTCCAAGCTTGTGGAGCTTGTTGTTGCGGGTTCGAGTCCCGTTGGCCACCCCACCTTTCTCCACCAACATCTTACGTTTCAGTTTGGCCGCATGTCAGCCGATGCGGCAAACATTTGGCCAAACTGACATTCACGGACGGGCCCCCATTGGCCAAAGACTGGTGAGCCATGTCCCGCTGGGACACTTTCCGCCGTCGATTGCCAGGGTTTCTTTTTAACCGCCCAATACGCCATATGATTTATGGAATTGCTCCAGCTATTGTTTCAGGCGATAGAATTCCGCCTCGTTGGTCATGGGCAGCGTGACGATGTTGGAGGTGTTGGTGAGAACCATCGATTGCCAGCCATTGGTATTGGAAAGGTTTGAATTACACTGCAAAGTGTAGTTGGTGATGCCGGCCTGCCACGACACGGTTATGCCCGGCTGCGATGGAGAAATACTCAGGATCGGAGCCACTGTTTCCGGGCCGGTGGCAGAGAAGCTCAAATTATCGATGGCCAATCCCTGGGCGGACCCGGCAGCGCTGGTCATTTGCCACATCAACCACAACGCCGACCCGGGAGAGCAACTGCCGATCAACTGATTGGTAACGCCCAAAGTAGAAGTCATCAGTGGCCCGGTTCCGCCAGCGGCTTGCGCGCCAGTGGAAAAACTCACGTTCAGAGCCGGCAGGGTGGCGGTGACGTTCGCGGTCGAGAATCCGGCTGTCCCGGTCGGGTCCACATAATAAGAAAACGCCAATGTTTTCGCGGTGGTTTGCTGGCGCCAGAGTTCCCCGGTGAAACTCAGTGTCATGTTGGTCAGTGTGTTTACTGTTTGATTCAGGATGCGAACGCCGAAGGCTGTCGCGCCGGTGGTGGAGGTGGCCAGAAGCCCGAGGGCACGATTAGCAGATGCGCTGTTGGTGGCGCCGAAACTGATGATGCCACCGGTGGTTTGATCACCCGCTTGTGCCCCCAGTTTAATGGCGGTGGCAGCGGCGCCGTACCAGCCCGGCATGGTGGTGAATAGTCCCAATCCGCCCGCACCGCTCGTCTGCGCGGGAAAGCCAAAATCCAGCGGGCTGGCCACCGAATAGGTGACATTATTGATGGTCACCGGATCACTGGAGTTGACAGTGGTTGCGCCCGGATCGGGCAGTGAATCGAAGTTCTGGGTATAGACTGCTCCGGGGGTGGTGTAAGCCACTGCCGAGTGCGTCACGACCGTTAACACGGCCCCCTGGCTTGTGGTGATTCCGGTGGCGTCGGTTACCTTTACCGTATAAGTTCCGGCGTTGGTGGCCGTCAGGGCAGAAAGGGAGAGTGTGCTCCCGGTCGCGCCGGGTATGTTCGTTCCGTTGCATTGCCATTGATAGCTCAAGGCCGACGCGCCGTTGGCACTGACCGAGAGCGTGGCCGTGCTGCCGGCAAAATCGATCTGGCTCTGAGGTTGGGAAAGAATCAGCGGCGGCAAGGGAAGGGAGTTGGCTGAAAAAGAGAGGTTGTCGATGGCCAACCCCTGGCTTGTGCCGGCGTTGTTAGTCATTTGCCATACCATCCACAACGCCGCCCCTGGAGGCCACTGCACGATGGTTTGGCCGGTAATCCCGAGGGGGATTTGATTGGCCGGCTGTGTGCCGTCTTCCGGAGTGAAGGCCCCGGTAGGGAAATTCACGTCCAAGGCCGGCAGCGGAACAGTCTCGTTGGTTGAGAAGGCGTTGGTGGCTGTCGGATCGATGTAATAGGAGAATGACAGCGACTTGGCCGACGGTTGCTGCCGCCACAGTTCACCCGTGTAACTCAGGCTTATCTGGTCGATGATGTTGGTGGTCAGATTAATAAAACCGACGCCAAAGGCCGTGGTGCCGGTGGTGCTGGTCGCGAGCAAGCCAAGGGCGCGATTTGTCTGGGCCGAGGTCGTGGGACCAAAGCTGATGACGCCCCCGGTGCTTTGATCGCCCGCACTGGCTCCGAATTTCATTTCCTCGGACGCCAAGCCGTACCAACCCGGCATGGTCAGAGGCAGCCCCAGCCCGCCGGATGAAACCGGAGCGGCAAAGTTCAGAGGATTGGCCGGCGTGTAAGTAATCCCCGCGATGGTCACGGACGCTTCGCTATCGACGGTGCTCGTGCCCGGGTCCGGCAGCGAATCAAAGTTCTGCGTGTAGAGGGAATTGAGAGAGAAATACGGGATGATGGATGGAGCTTCGGCATTGTTGGCTGCGCCGGGGGATGCGTAAAAGAACTGCTGGCGGACGAAGCTCTGGCCGTCGGGAAAAGAGCCGCAGGAATAATTGGGGGGAAGGTTGGTGTAATCAATGTAATCAAACACCTGTGGCTGGCTCTCATAGAGGCGGCTTAACGCCAGCGAGCCGCTGCTGGCCGGCAAAATGAAGCCGGCATGTAATTCGTTGGTGGTTGAAAGGTTGGTCAGACCATCGGCAAAAATCACTTCAAACTGGCCGGCGTTGATCACGGCGTTGCTCGGAAATGCCCATTGCAGGAGATTGGTATAGTTGTTGGCCAGATAGAGACCGCTCAATGAAATGGCATTGGTGCCCGGATTGTAAAGTTCGAGCCAGGGGGCGTGTTGTCCCGCGCTGTTGGTGACGCCAGTCAGGTTGTCAGCTTGCAATTCGTTAATCCAAAGCGAAGGGAACGGTGGCAGTGAGGCCGCCACGCTGTTGTGCGTGCCTGGGGTGGCCGAAGGAGTGGTCAGGACCGCCGCCCAGTTGCCAACCCGCCAGTTGTTCTGACGGGGATCGATCAGTTGCAGCGAAGCGCCCGCGCCATCGGCATTCGTCGGCCAGGGCAACCGGTTTTCGTAAGCCACTTCAGCCACAGTCACGTTGTTGGAAGTTGTCAACACGAGGGTTCCACTGGCGGCCAACGTGCCACTGAAGATGTCAAACACCGGATTGGTCGCGCCGTAAGCGGCGTCGAAGGCCGCGCCATTCTGCGCCAAAACCAAATAACCGGCCGGCGCAATGGTCGAACCGGCTGGGCATGTGTAGGATAACGCTTGCAACTGCCAGCCCGACAAATCAAATGTTGCATTGGTGGAGTTGTTGTGCAGTTCGACAAATTGCGCGCCAGCCACCGGCGGGTTGTACATGATTTCGTTAATGACCACCTGGCCGACAGGCGAGGTATTGGTTCCGGTGTAAACGACGCTGAGATTGTTGCTGTCACCCGAGATTGGCTGGCCAGTGGTGCCCACTCCAACCACGCTTAAGCTGTTTGTGCCGTTGAGCAGCGGCACCGTAACGACCCAGTTGGTCAGGGTTGTCCAAGTCAGGGGATAGGCGACACCGTTGATCCACACGAAGTCCACATTGACCGGGGCCTGCCCTGTGACGTACGCGACGTCGTTGCTGAAGGTGACGTTTGGACTGACGGAGAAGTTGGTGGTGTTGACGGCGGCCAGTTGCGAGGCGATGCTGCTTTGCGCCTCAGAAAGCCATGGCTCGATGGCCGCGGTGGGATTTTCGACGCTGAATCCATTTTTTGTGAACGCATTGTATTTGGCCATGAGCAGCGGGCCGCTGTTGGTGACATCCAGCGGGCCGTTGACCAGTTCCTGCAACGCGCGCCAGTACATGCGCAGGAAGACCGGCGTGTTGTAGATGTTCGCCATATTGGTGTCTTGCGAATTAAGGGTGAACAGATCTTGTCCCGGTCCCCAGGATACGGAACCGGAGGCGCTGCTGCCGATAACAATGTTGAAATCCCACATCAACAGTGAATACTTCGTACCCAGCGTGCCGATGTAACCGTAAAGATTCTGGCCGTTTTGCGCGCCAAAGGAGTCCCAATTGCCGGCCGCGTGGTTGGCCGCGAACACGCGCATCCAGTTTTCCATGTTCGCAAGATTTTCCATGTTCGCCACGTAATTCGGCGTGCCGTAGGAATTGGCCGCCTCGATCAAGGAAAAGACATTAGTAAAGTCGTTAAACGAATCCGGCGTTCGCCGGATTTCAAAATTATAGCGGTATCGAGCCCTCTTCAAAATCCCGCCGGTCGTTATGTAGGGCATGAGATTGCACCAGGATTGGTTGTCAAAATTCATGTATTCGCCGGAAAGCTGCGGAGCGAACTCAAACCACGGCTGCATTTTATAGAGGAAGCCGTCGGGATCGTTTGGATAATGTTCCTTGACGAGATCGCCGTTGGGCACTTGCGTGTCTTCCATTACATAACCGCGGCGGTTGCCATTGACAAACACCGCCACATAGCGGCGATTGAGCCACGGCACACCCAACGTGCGCAGCAATGTATTTGCCAACTGCTCACGCTGCAGGCTGGCATCATCGCCCGGCCCATTGCCCGGCTGATGAATCTTGTTGAAATCCGTTGCGCCCAGGAATTTGTCGTCATCGTTAAACTCCCATTTGTAATGACAAAGAGCGCCGTAGGGAGTGTCAAAATCCTGATGATAAGGGCTCCCGGCGAAATGACCCTGGATGTTGTAAAACACGCGATTGCCGCTGACCATGGTGCAGTCATTGCCTTCATTGCTCAAATTGCCAAGGTTCGCCCAGCGGGTAACGTTGGTCTGCGTGAGCCATAGATGATACACACCAAAGCTGCCGCCCGGATTACTGTCGCCGAACATCACTACACATTCACGCACGGGTTCATTGTCATTGGGACGCAAAGCCGGGAACCGCGTGCTTGCGCCCAAGCTGTCGGTAGCCGAAATGTAAAATGCCGCTATTTGATTCGCGGCTTGGCCGGGAATGGTCGCACTGAAAACACCGTCGCCCGGAACCGCATCCCCGCCGGTGCCGTTGTCCTTCATAGTTACAGCGGTGTAGGTCGTGGCCGGATCAAGCCGGTAGTAAAGCGTGAGAGTCTGCACGCCGTCAGGGTCGCTCACATTAGCCGTCACCACCACCGACTGGCTGGCCGCGGGCACCGGCGGATTGTGGGTGACGTTGTAAATCGCCGGACCGGCATTGGTGAGGTAAGTGCTGTTGGGCATGCCCGGGCTGCCGAGGTTGTTCGGCACTGGCATTGGCCCGGTCGCTTCCAGCCAATTGCCGTTCAACCGCAACAGCGCTTCCGGCCAACCATGCAACCAGCGCGTTTCAAAGCCAAGGGTTACTGTTTTTCCCGCTGCCAACGTGTTGGCAGCCAAAGCCATCTGGCAGGAATCATCCCCATCCCAGAACTTGTCACTGCAACGAATGTGCAGCGAGTAACTGCTGTTGTAACCTGAATTTTCGAGGCTCGATCGGACATGGTCGCCCTGCAACGTCCAGTTATTCAATGTGCCGCCGTTAAAATTGGAATTTAAAACATAGTTCACACCGTTATAGTTGACTTCGATGTTGTCCACCAGACATTCGCCCTCGTCGAGAATGCCGATCTGGGCGTAATCAATCGTTGCGTCATAATTTGAGCCGTTATCCAGCACGCCGGTATAGGTGATGTTCGTCCAGACCGACTTTGATGTGTCATCGCTGTCCGCCCAGTTGGCCGCCAGGCGGTGGTTGGAATGGGGATCAATCAGCTCCAGGCTGCTGCCGCTGCCGGAGGACCATTCTCCCCAGCGTCCGCCGGTACCGTAGGCCACTTCGTCTTCCTCCACGTAAATGGTGTTGGTTCCGAAAAAGGACTCGGGCTGGGCCAGGACGACCAGTTCGCCGTTATGCGACAACTTGCCGCTGTAGTTGCCGTAAGTGTTGCTGGAATTGAGATTGGTGTAACTGGCAAACAAATTGTCGATATTCTTGCCCACCACCACATAGCCGTTGGGGCTGATGACCGTGTTGGCTGGAAACGTGAACGTGACACCGGATGTGAACTGCCAGCCGGACAGATTGATACTATTGGTCCCCTTATTATAGAGTTCAATGTATTGATCATCGTCGTTACCGCTGATCGGGTTGTACATCAATTCGTTGATGACGATGTCGCCAATCAGAATTGAACTGTTGTTGGTGCCCGGGGTGTTGGTGGTAAAAGCATAAAAATCATTCGCCCCATCCGGCCGGCGGCCATAAGAGACGCCATCGGCCTGGGCCCCGAATTGCACGGCGTCCAAAACGCGGCTGCCATCGGGTTTGATGAAATACAGCGTCTCCCCCTGACCGTTTAAGGTGAAGCCAAATTGCGGTTGCGTGAATGAAACAAAACCCGCCGGGCCGATCGTTGTGCCCGGGGGAACGACGAATTTGTTGGTGGTAGGATCATCCGTTAAAATACAACCTGAAATGTCCACGGTGTTCGTGCTGTGGTTGTACAGTTCGATGAATTGCGGCACAGCGGGATTTTCCGAATGCGGCAGAATCTCGTTGATGACGACGTTGCAGAGCGGGCTAGGCGTAAACCCGTCCATTTGCCCGGGAGAACCACCCACCACATCACTGATGTCCCATGCGCGTGGGTCACCTTCGCCGTAGGTCGGATTGGCAAGTACCATCGAATGTCCCGTGCCGTCATCGGCGACCGGCCATGGATAAACATCCGTATATGGCACCGTAAGCAACACATTGGTCTGTTCATCCAGTAATTCGAGCGTTTCAGAATGCTTGAGACTGCCGGCGTAAGGCCCCATCACATTGGTGATGCCGTAAACGCTTTCGATGTCCGCTGGGACGGCAGCAATAACGAGATAACCGCCGCCGGGAATGGTTGTTCCCGCCGGGAACGTGTAATTCATATCCGCGCAGGTGATTTGATAACTGCTGATGTCCTGAAACCACGGATTGGAATTGTAGATCTCGAGGAACTCCAGATTCTTTCCATCCGTGCGCGGCGCGGGTTTCCACATGATTTCCGAAAACACAATTGGAGACAGGCGACTGCTCGGCCCGATGGCTTCATGCGGATTGATCTGCGTGCCGATGACGGCATTCGTCACGCTGGCAAAGTCCAGAAACTGTGCTGTTGTGGTCTGGTTCGTGTTATCGCTGCTGACCGCAAATCCCAAATAGACTTGATTCGACATGGAAATAGTGTCGCTGCCCAGTTCCGTCCACGTTTGCCCATCGTAACCCGCATATCCGGCAAACGTGTTTCCAACGCGCTGAAGACGCAGCCAGGTATTCGGATAATTCGCGGGAAAATCGCCGGCCTTGCTGGCCGTGCTGCCCGCCGGATCGCGCCATTCGAAAAACGTGCCGTTCATCGCCGGCGTGGCGAACGAGGCTGCAAAACGGCCGTCGTTGGTCAAAGTCTCGCGAGCCATCAAACCCGCTTTGGCGAATATGTCCGACAAGCCCAAATCCGCCACCCGGACGCACACGTCAAAATTGCCGGAATAAATCTGGTAGGAAAGGTTGCCTTGATCGGTCGTGCCACCGAAGTCGCCACCCTCTGTCGTCACGTTGAGGCCATTGGTTGCGAAGATGACGGTTGACTCCATAGATGGATTTCCAATGTCGTACGGTACGAAAGGCATTGCCTGAAAGGTCACCGTCGTGTTGGTGGCAATCGTATTGGGAATGTTTGCCAGATCGTTCACTCTGTTGATGACGATGGAATAGTTGCTGCCATAAACCAACGGATCGGTCGCCAATATCACCGTCGCGCCGTCCGGGTTCAAAGTTGCGCCCGTTACCGCCAAGCCGTTGGTGAAGGCGTAATTGGCGACGTTCGTCGCGCTGGCGGCGTTGACCAGCTTGGAGTAAACAATTGCCACATTCGTCGCGCCCATGTTGAAAGCTCGAACCACGGTGGGCGGGTTTGTGTCCCGGTTCACGGTCAAAGTCACTGGAGCGCTCGTTACCGATCCCGACGCGTTGGAAACAACACAACTGAAAGTCCGCCCGTTCAAACTCAAACTCAAATTAGTCAGAGTGAGAATGGAGGTGGTTGCGCCGGGCAGATTGGTTGTGCCCAAATGCCATTGGTAGCTGACACTCGATTGATTGGTCACTAACAACGAAAAGGTGATGTTGTCATTTTCAATTGCAGTGGTATTGGTCGGTTGCAGATAAATTCCCGGCAGATTTGTCGAGCCGGTGAAAGGAATCAATAACGTGCCGGCCGCGCTGGCT
This sequence comes from Limisphaerales bacterium, assembly GCA_052325505.1. Classification (GTDB taxonomy): domain Bacteria; phylum Verrucomicrobiota; class Verrucomicrobiia; order Limisphaerales; family Palsa-1400; genus DASRLE01. Next base: position 11,026 of record JBKQUS010000159.1, on the reverse strand, counting down.
GTCGCCAGCGGCGTCTCAAGGGTTCCATTGGGTAATTCCCATTGCACCGACAAATTGTCCCCGCCCGTTCCCTGCTCCATGAGCGCTTCCAGATAATAACGCTGGCCGCCTTGCAAATAAATCAGCGCGGACTGCTGGCTGGGCTCCTCGGTAAAATCGCGCCAGGTCGTCCAAGCGGTGACCGAAGCAATCGGGGTTACATTCGTCGGATTCTCATTGCTGCTCAGCAACAGAAGCGAGGTGTCATCGCTGGCAATCCAAAATGTATAATCGCCAGTCATCGGTGGAACAACGAACGTCTGCAACCACTGGCCGTAATAGTTCGTCCCGGTATTGAGTTCCGTTTCAAAGTTGGTAAAGACATGAGTGCAAGACGCGGCCGGATTATTGGGCCAATTGGGGTTGTAGGTGGTGTTTGTCAACATGGCCAGGGTGTTGCCGATATTCTCGTTCAGGTTCGTCCAAAGCTGGCGATAAACCCCGAAAGCCTGCGAAGAAAGGCTGACATTGGTAAACGTGGCTGTATTGAGCGCGGAGTTGTTGTGCGCCGTGACATCCAACCCGGCCAACACAGAGCCGTTCATGGCAATTTGCTCCGTTCCGACCAGCATCCAGTTGATCCCGTCCCGGCTGTAATACCCGCTGAAATTGTCACCCGAACGGACCAACTGCAGCCAGACCGGAGCCGAAATGCCGCCATGTCCAATGTTTGAGGATTGAGCGCCACTGATGCTGCGCCATTGAAAGCTGACTCCTTGAGTGGCGGAAACCACGATGCTGACATTTACCGAGCCTGCGGTGGCGTCGTTCCGAAACATAACGCCGGCTTTGGACCAACCGGACCCTGGATCGCTATTTTGCAAGCTCGTGACATTGGCAATGATGCTCCCATCGCTGATGTAACTGGTGCTGACAAAATTGAACTGGTCGGCAGTATTCCAAATATCCGAACCACCACCGGTTACCGTCCAGTTGCCATTGATGTCTGAAGCCGAACCGGCCAATCCCGGGGACCCGATGTCAACGTCGCTCCAGCTGCCAATAATGTTTGCCGGGCTCGCCCCCCCCGACGCCGCGTTGGTGTTGAGTTGGATGTCATCCAGGTCAAAGGTTGGCTCACCCGTGCCGGCAGAATCCTGGATGACGAAACCGGTGAAGTTGTCCACGTTCGCCCCGCCCAGCTCCGACAATGTCACAGTGTACGGGGTCCACGTATTGGCCTGCGGTTTGCTCAAGTCACAGATGACACCTGCGGACGAGTTCTGGGTGCTGCCGACCTGCTCCAAGCCATACATTTGGAGATTCTGCCCGCCGCTCGCGCCGCCGTTAAGCCAGAAACTGATGCTGGCGTAAGGCGCATCCGACATTTCCGTATTGACGATTTGAATCCCCTGCCATGCGGACATGGTCACGTTGATGGAATCGGCGCAGCCGGTATAGACCGGAGAAGTATTGGCGTAGTTCAGCGTGGCCCAGCCCCAGTCTTGCCAGCCGTTGGCCAACGCATTGGAATAGATCGTCATATTCTGCCCCTGGACACAAGGAGCCGAAAGGGCCAGAGCCAAAGCGACGGCAGCTACAATTCGTGACGTGAGGAGTTTTTTGGTTTTAATGGCTTTTGCTTTTTCCATATGATCTCCTCTCGAACCTCTCGGGGACACGGCGAGGAACTCATCCCCGCCCATCGACTTGATTTGAGCCTCACAAAAGTCCTTACCCCGCAATGGATTAAATCACAATTCCCAAGCCCCGTCAATCCACGCTTTTTGTCCGACAGAAGGCAAAAAGGGGTGATGGCAAACCAGACTCCTCGCTGGCTGGATATTCGCCTGACTTTACTTCCCAAACATCTCGGAGATCGAGCATGTGAATTTGGGCAACGGATCTGTTCCAGGCAGTTCGGGGTTCCTGTTGCGGGTTCGAGTCCCGTTGGCCACCCCACCTTTCTCCAGATCCGGGGCTGAATTCCTAATGGTTTGTTGGACAAATTCCGGTATTGTGGCGCAATGGTTTTGCTGACCAATGCGCAAATTCGCTCTCTCAAAGCCCAGGCCCAGCGGCTCAAGGCCACGCTGAAGATTGGGAAAGAAGGGCTTAGCCCGCGGTTCCTTGCCGCCCTGGATGACGCGCTAAAACATCACGAACTGATCAAAGTGAAGTTCGACGAATTCAAAGAGCAAAAGAAGGAGCTCGCTCCACTACTGGCCGAAAAAACCGGCAGCCACTTGGTGACCCGGGTTGGCAACGTTGTCGTGCTCCATCGGCCAAAGCCAACGGAGCCGCAGCCGGTTTGACGAATGCGGAGCCTGCGTACCGGCATGGTTTGATAACTCCATGTTTGGCATATTGACACCGGTCTTCCAACTTAAACCGAAAGTCGCAAGTTGTTTATAATCAGTTGGCTTTCCCTTGCTTTTTGGCTGTCGGTTCATCTTGTAAAACACAATGTTTTCTAAAGCCCGGCTTGATCCCATCCGATGTTAAAAGTGCTGGATCCTGAACTGAACGATGAACAGATGAGAATGAAGCCTCAGGAGAGTTCGAAGGGGATGTCCTTTGAAGGGCAGTTGCTGCCGCATTGGGCGCAGTTGCTCTTTCTGGCGGCACGGCTTTGCCCGGTCGCGCAGGACGCCAGCCTTTGGTTTGCGCGGCTCACGAGTTCTTCGGGGGTGGACAACGCGCGCACGGTCCTCAAGCAGTGCAGGCTTCTGCGAGCCAGCATTCAAAAGCATCACAAGTCGATTGCGGCCGAGCTTCAGCGCATTCGTAATGATGGCCAGTCAAAACACATTCTTGCCGCATGGATGTATTCCCTGGACACAATGATCCTGGAAGCGGGGGACAAAAAGACCTGTTCGTGGATTGTCGAGGGAACGGAAGATGCCTCGGTGAACGGCCTGGACGATGGAGAAGTTACATTGAAACGCGTGTAAGGAGTCCATTGTTTCATTCGATGCAGGCGCATTTTTTATCAATTTGAGCCTGCAGCTGGCCGGGCTTATGGTTGCGGCATGAAGAATTTGAAAGAGGCCTTGGTGATCCTCGTCGGTTCAGCGTTTGTTTGGATCGGCAGCCGCGTTGCGTTGGTTTCGCTTTTGGCCTATTACCTCTTTTGGTCGGGCCGCCTGCAACCGATGGCTGGACTTGCCGACTCCCTTCAACTTGGTTTTTATGTGTTTCCATTTTTGGCTTTTATCCTCGTGGCCGGCATTTGTCTTTTTATCAGCGGTATTCTTATAGGGATAGTTCGTCTGTGCCGGAAACTGAATGAAGAAACAGCCGCCACAGCGCCGCAGGAACACCCGCAATGATGCCTATCATGAAACGATTATTCCATGTCATGCTGGTAATGGCGCGAATCCTCGGAGCTTTCGCACTGCTCGTCATCGCCCTGTTTTGCGTCTTCGGGTTTCTCGCTTCCTTCGAGCCAGGCAACGAATGGCCGTGGAAGGCAGGTTACGGAGCGCTTGGCTGTTGCTGCCTGACCGGGGCAGTCGCGTTGTTGCACCCAAGAGGAGAGACCAAGAAGGCGCATGCCACCGACATAGCACCCTGAACAGCTTCTACAAAAGCTTGATTTGCATCGCGTCTTTCTCGATGCCATCCATCAAGCCTTCGATGCGCGCCCGGCGGCGTTTGAGGATGTTTTTGTCCACTTCCGGGTTGTACGGCACGGGATATTTGCCGTTGTAACACGCCATGCAGAACGATTCCCCGGGCAGGCCCGTCGCCCGCACCATGCCTTCCTCGGACAAGTAGGCCAGCGAATCGGCGTTGAGATAACGCCGGATCTCGTCAATGGAATGGTTCGCCGCCATCAATTTGTTGCGGTCGGGAAAATCGATGCCATAGACGCACGGGTTCATGTGCGGCGGACAACTGACCAGCACATGCACTTCCGTCGCGCCAGCCTCCTTCAAATTGTTGACGCGCGCCTTGCACGTTGTCCCGCGCACGATGGAGTCGTCCACCACGATGACCCGCTTGCCCCTGACCAGCTCGTCGATCAAATTCAGTTTCACCCGCACGTCAAAGTCGCGGATCAATTGCGAGGGTTGCAAAAAGCTGCGGCCCACGTAGTGGTTGCGCACGAAGGCCATTTCATAAGGAATGCCCGAGGCCAGCGAATAACCCAGGGCGGCGCAGTTGCCGCTGTCGGGGACGGGCAGCACCAAGTCCGCCTGCAACGGATGTTCCCGCGCCAGTTCGCGCCCCATTTGCACGCGGACCTTATAGACGTTGCGGCTGGCGATAGTGCTGTCGGGGCGCGCGAAATAAACATACTCAAAAATGCAAAAGGCCCGCTGCTTGTGCTCGGGAAAAGCCTGCAGGCAGCGCACGCCGTTTTGATCGATGATGACGATTTCCCCCGGCTCGATGTCGCGGACGAATTTGGCTGAAATCAGATCCAGTGCGCAGCTTTCGCTGGCCAGCACCCAGCCGTCCCCCAATTTGCCCAGGCAGAGCGGACGGAATCCAAACGGGTCGCGCACGCCAATCAATTCCTGTTCGGTCATAATGACCAGCGAATAGGCTCCTTCGATGCGCCGCACGGTTTGCAACAGGTTGTTCTCGTTGCCGCCGGCATTGGGCTGGCAGAGCAGGTGCAAGATAATTTCGCTGTCCACCGTCGTTTGAAAAATCGCGCCCTGGTCCTCCAATTTTTCGCGCAAGGCGGCGGCGTTGGTCAGGTTGCCGTTATGGGCGATGGCCAACTGGCCCCGTTTGCTGTCGCCGGTCAGGGGTTGGGCGTTGCGCAGATGCGACGAGCCGGTGGTGGAATAACGGGTGTGGCCGATGGCCATGCGCCCGACGAGATTGTGCAGGATGTCGCCGTTAAAAATCTGCGACACCAAGCCCATGCGTTTGAATTCGCGGAATTGGCGGCCGTCGCAAGTGACGATGCCGGCGCTTTCCTGGCCGCGATGCTGCAAGGCATAGAGGCCGTAATAGGTCAATTCCGCCGCGTTGGGATGGCCGTAAATGCCGAAAACGCCGCAATAATGTTTTGGATAATGCTGCATGAAATTCAATTCCGCCGCGCTCTCCATCGCGTGCGCTCCAACCAATCGTCACCATGATGCGCCGGGTTTTCCGCCAACGCAAGAACAGGCCGCTTTTTCAAGGCGCCAATGAAACAGAGCCTGCCGCCGGGGCGCAAGTCCATTCGCCGCGGGCTGGCTGGTTCAGGCCTGAATTGCAACGATTCTGGCATTTTTTGATCAAAGCGTTGAAGTTCAAACTCCCTCTGCGAGAGAAAGACCAAAGGCGGACTGGAAAATGGACTTGCAAACTTGTGGAGAGGGAAAAGAATCACGAATAGTCCCACGCTGGTTGTGGGCAGGAAACTAAATGGGGAATATCAAATAAAAGTTTTCTTGGTGAAAGGGTTTGCACAACAGATGAGCACTAAGTATGAAGTCTCGGAAACCGGCTTGACGGAAGACGAGGAGTTTCTGCGCGAGCTTCTGGAGAACGCTTCAGACAGCATCTATTTCAAAGATCGCGCTTCGCGTTTCCGCCGGTGCAGCAAACACAAGCTTAACCGGCATGGGGTTATTGATCGTGAAATCATAGGCAAAACCGATTTCGATTTTTACGATGAAGGGGATGCCCGGGCCGCCTACAACGACGAGCAGGAGATCATGCGCACCGGCCAAGCCATCACCGGCAAGGTCGAACACCAGGTGCTGAAAGACGGTGTCGTACGCTGGTGCTTGTCCTCCAAATGGCCGCTGCGCAATCGCAAGGGTGAAACCATCGGCACCTTCGGCATTTCCAAGGACATCACCGCCCTCAAAGAAGCCGAAGCCAGGCTCGAGCAAGCCAACAAGAAACTGGTGGATGCCTCCCGTCTGGCAGGCATGGCGGAAGTCGCCACTACTGTCCTGCATAATGTCGGCAACGTCCTCAACAGCGTCAATGTCTCCGCCTCGCTCCTGGCCAACAAATTCCGGCATTCCAAGGTCGCCAATCTGGGCAAGGCGGTCGCCCTCCTTCAGGCCCATGCCGACGATCTGCCCGCATTTTTGAACGACGATCCCAAAGGGCGGCAGTTGCCTGGCTATCTGGAGACTCTGGCGGCGTGCCTGGCCTCCGATGAGGACAAAATTCGCGAGGAGCTTGCCTCCCTTTGCACCAACATTGAGCATATCAATGAAATCATCGCCACGCAGGAATCTTATGCAAAGGTCGCCGGTGTTCAGCAATTGATGTCCGCCTCGGAACTGGTCGAAGACGCCTTGCGCCTCAACGCCGGGGCCTCGGAACGCCTCCACGTCCTAGTCATCCGCGAGTTTTCTCCCGTCCCGCCCATCCTGGTGGACAAACACAAGGTGATGCAAATCCTGGTCAACCTCATTCGCAACGCCAACAACGCCCTGGACGACGGCGGCAGTTCTTACAAGGTCATGATCCTCCGCATCGCCCCCGGCGGCGCCGGCACAATCAAAATCTCCGTGCTTGACAATGGGGTGGGCATTGAACCCGAAAACCTCATTCGGATATTCGCCCACGGATTCACCACGCGCAAGGGCGGCCACGGCTTCGGTCTGCATAGCGGCGCGCTGGCCGCCAGGCAACTGGGTGGATCGCTGACCTGCCAGAGCGACGGACCCGGAAAAGGCGCCACCTTTACCCTGGAACTGCCCCTGCCCCCGCCGTCGGAATCCCAACCAGAAGCCATCAACAAAACGAACAAATGAAGAAGATGAAGAGCATCCTCACAGATGAACAGTTCGAGAAGTATAGAAAGCTTCCTCTTACTCACCCTGCCGGTTCTGCCGGCAAAATGTAATCCCGCAAAGGACTCGATTTGTGTGGCCCAACGTGTCGCCGAAGCCTCGCCTTCGCGGTAAAACAAGCCGCACAACCTGCTCCATCCACCATCATAATGGACGATCCCATTGACCTCTCCATACGCCTGGATGGCACTGAGACGCTGCGGTTCAATTAGCCTAGGGCCTGTTAACACTAATTGACATTATGGGATTTCTGGGCATCCTTGGCGGGCGTGGAGATCACAGAAAGTCAAATTCAGCGCATTACTGATTGTCTGCCGCGGCAGCGCGGCAATGTGAGCATGACCAATTTGCAATTGCTCAACGCTCTGCTGTATGTGGTGGAGCATGGTTGCAAATGGCGAGGGTTGCCAAAACAGTTTGGCAACTGGCATACAATCTACACGCGGATGAACCGCTGGAGCAAGGCCGGCGTGCTGGACCGCGTCTTTGCCCGGCTGCAGCAGGAGCAAATCCTGGCCATCCGGATTGAACAGGTGTGCTTGGACAGCACCATCATCAAAGTGCATCCCGACGGCACCGGGGCGCTAAAAAAAACGGCCCGCAAGCCATCGGACGTTGCCGGGGCGGATGCACCACCAAGATTCATCTGGTTGCCGCGAATGCTCGGTGTGCCTTGATGCTCAAGCTTTCCCCCGGCCAGGCGGGGGACGCGCCGCAGGGACGTGAACTGTTAGCGGCCGGCGGTCCTGTCGCCCAAGACTGCTACTTGATCATGGATAGTGCCTATGAAGGGGACGAAACGCTCCGCTTGGCGCGACAATTGGGTTACACCCCGGTGGTGCCGCCCAATCCCAACCGGTTGGCCGCCTGGGAATACGACCGAATACTCTACCGCCGACGTAACGAGATTGAACGGCTCTTCCGGCGACTCAAAGCTTATCGTCGGGTCTTTTGCCGCTATGACAAACTTGACGCGCTGTTCGCCGGATTCATCGTATTCGCTCTGATTGTCGAGGCATTGCGATTTAGTGTTAACAGGCCCTAGCCCAATTTGACCAACCCCTTTGACGCCCGGCTCTCCACAGTCACGGGCGGGCGTTAATTGCCCAGTAAGATTCAAAATATCAAAGGTTGCCCCCATGAAACTTTCCAAATGCCCGTGCCAGCATGAGTGCCATGAGCAGCGCCCCAAGCCCCAGAACAACCACATGCTTCCATTGGCGCAACTCGAACCGGCCAACGCGGACCACCAGCAAGTAAGCCAGAACCAGATTGACCGATCCCCACAGAACGTTGACGGTCGATGATGACAAACCTTGTCCGGGTGGCGATGCGAAAGGGCTTTGGAACGGACTGCCCGAAATGCCGTTCACCAAATGCGGGATCGTGTTTGCCAGGAAAGCCCCGCCGAAGAAGTAAGCGATAAAGTGATACCAGCGCGTGGTTGTTGTTGCGTTCATGTTTTCCGACTGCCTTGATTTGTTCTCCTCAACGTCTTTTGCTTGGCAGGAAAGCATCCTGAAGTCAACGCCCGATTCCCGCCAAAAACCGGGCCGTCCGTTTACGGGCCGGCAGAGTGGTTACCGTTTGGCCGGGTTTTCCGGTGTCACTGGTAAAAGATTGCAAGATCCACTCCCCGGCCCCGTATGGGTGTTTGAAGATTTATGATACTTGGACTCAGGAAACCGCAGGAACCCGGTGATTTCCTCCTCTTGCCAGAGGGGGTGAAAAGGCGTGTTTGGGGCGTTCGTCATTTTCGGGTTGGAAAGCGGAATTTAACACAACCGTCCAGAATCAAAGGAGTTGAGAAAATGAAAAATCGTCCGTCAGTAATTCGGATGGCGCTTGCCGCCGTCACAGCCGCAGCCATTTGCCTCGGCGCTCCCGGAAGCATCGCCAGCGCCCAAAACACTGCCACGACCCGTACCAGCGTCGTCCAAGCCCCTGCCCTGGCCTTTGGCGTGGGCGAAGTGGTGAAGATGTATCAGGGAGGCATCAGCAAAGACGTGATCGTCAATTACATCAACAGCACCACCCTGCCGTACAGCCTTAACGCCGATGGGATCATCTACATGCAAACCTTGGGAATCCCACAGGAGATTACCAAAGCCATGATTCTGCGCGACGGCCAATTGCAGCAGCAACAACAGGCCAATCAGCAATATTACCAGCAGCAGCCAATGCCGGTGGCCGCGCCGCCTCCAAGTGGCCCTGTTGAGGCCCAACCGCCTGTGCAGGTTATGACACCCCCGACGTCGGCGCCTGCCGTGACCGTGATCGGCTCGCAGTATCCTGTTTATGATTACGGATACCCGTATTACTACTATGGAGGCCCTTGCTGTTATGCGCCGTCAGTTGTCATCGGCGGTTGGGGTTGGGGATGGGGATGGGGTTATGGTGGATTTCGTGGCGGCTACGGCGGATTCCACGGTGGATATGGTGGATTCCATGGTGGCGGAGGCTTCCATGGCGGTTTTGGCGGCGGGCACGGGGGCGGACATCGGTAAGACTCAGTCTTGTTGAGTCGCCTTTCACTATAAAGGCGGCTCAACAGCCAAAGGCGTTGGTTCTTCCTCTTTCCTCTTTCTCCGGGCGCCGGCGAAACTGCGTTCCGCGGCTGGTAGCCATTTGCGCTTCCGCCACCGGTAATACATCAGCAGGCCTCGCGTCCACTCGTCGCAGATCAGTGAAATCCAGATGCCCAGCAGCCCCAGGCCAAGCTTTACGCCCAGGAACCAAGCCAGGGGAACCCAACTGCACCACATACAAATCGCCCCGGCAACCACCGGGAACCGCGCATCTCCGGTGGCCCGCAGGCCGTTGATAATCACCACATTGAACACGCGTCCCGGCTCGAGGATCAATCCCAGTCGCAGCAGCAAAGTGCCGGACACGATGATGACCGGATTGCTGGTAAAGGCTCCCAGCAGCCAGGGCGCCACCACGGCCAGCAGAGCCATCCCGCCCACCGCGAAGCCCATGGCGATGCCCAGGTTGTGCAGCAATTTCCGATACGCCTCTTCGAACCGCCCCGCGCCAATGAAATGGCCGATCAGGATCTCCGTGCCCATGCCGATCGAGACGTTGAGCAGTATCACCCACCGTTCGATGTTCAGCGTGTAGGTTTGCGTTGCCAGCGGCGTCGGACCCATGCGGGCGATGAACGTCGTGATCACCATGAACGCCAGCCAGTAGCTGATGTTCTCGCCGGCGGCCGGCAGGCCGATATTCAAAATCCGCCGCACCGTCGCGCCATGGATGGAAAAGGAATCCCGCAGACCCAACTTCAAATGCGTCCGGCGCTTCAGGATGATCCACAGAGCCACATTGGCGACGATGCGGCTGAACACGCTCGACAGCGCCACGCCGACCACGCCGAGTTTGGGGAACCCGCACAGGCCAAACAGCAGCACGCAATTGCCGACAACGTTGAGGATGTTTTGCCCGAGCGCCACCAGCATCGCGTCGCGGGTGTGGGTGTGCGCCCGCAGCGTGGCCGCGATGGAAACGTTCATGGACTCGATGAACAACGTGCCGCCCATCAGCGCCAGGAACGGTTTGGCATACCCCATTGGCCCAGCCGGCAGCTGCATCAATCGCAGCATCGGAGTCGAGAACACGGTGACCAGCAGGCTCACCACCAGGCCAATCCACAGGTTGGTCGAGATGGCCGTCGCCGAAACCCGGTCGGCTCCTTTGCGGTCGTGAGCGCCCAAGTGATGGGTGATGACTACGCTGCTGCCGATCCCGATGAACGCAAAGCAGATGATGAAGAGCATGACAAACTGGTTCGCCACGCTCAGGCCCGCCACCGCATCATCGCCGATGTGGCTGACCATCAGAACGTCCACCGTGCCGATCAGCACCCGCAGTCCTTGCTCGACGAAGATGGGCCAAGCCAAGCCCCACAGCGAAGCGGGCGCGGCGGGCGCGGCCCCCGCCGCGCCTGGCTGCGCCTCAAGCACTGAACTGTCTGTCGCTCTCCCTCCGCTCATACCGCCGGAACGTTCGCGACCAGATAGCTGATCGTCATCCGGCGATTATACCACAAAACCCGCAGCGCCGCGCAAGTGATGCTTTGTTTCCTGAAAGCTGTAATAATCCTGAATTATCCTGATTTGGTCGAAACGGCTCGAACTAGTTCGTTCCGCACCGCGGGTGCAGGTTCAGAACATGGGTAACGGTGGTGGTTCAGAACATAGGTAACACTTAAAAGAGGCTTTGGGAGCCGGTAGGCTCCCCAATGCCTTGGAAAAAGAGTGAGCCTATGGATCAACGGATTG
>JBKQUS010000158.1:0-20517 GCA_052325505.1 Limisphaerales bacterium | reverse complement strand
CGCCCTGACGCCACTGGCTCAAGTTCTGTTCGCTGATGGGGACGCCGTCGAATTCTTCCTTGATGATTTCCTGGACCTCTTCGAGGCCGTTGAGCCAGGGGAGGATTTGGGAGGCGGGTTGGGAGCGGTCGAGGCGCTCGTTCAAGAGGTCGCGGATGGAGCGGGGCAGATGGGCGATTTTACCGTTGCGGGGGTTCATAGTTTTCCAAGGTTTTGGGGTTGGTTCAATGTTTCAGTTTATCATCATGGCTATATTTAGGCAATACTAACGATACAACAATATCATAGATATTACTTCAAGCAACAATTATTTTAAACTAATTTTGTAATCGGGTGGACACCGGGGCGACAGGTTGAGCGAAGAGAAGAATTATTTAACTGCGACCACTCGAAATACGGCGACTGTGGATCAGGACGGCGAAAGACGACGGCTTGGAAGTTCCAGAACCGCGCTGAAGCCTGGTCTTTGCCTGATTTTCAACCGGACCATCATATGGAAAGACACTTGATACCAAGATCTGAGGACTGACCCTATCGAGGACACATTCGTTTGAGATTTTATCATGGCAGGCGGTCCAATATCGGCACACCTGCATGCTGCATCCTCCGTTTGACTTCTTGGCAAACCTCGTCGTTCTCTATGGTGAGGGCCATTCGCGTTTCCAAATTGAAGATCACGAGTCGCGGTTGATCAGTTGCCTCTCCGCCAACGCGAACAAGCGCATACCTAGTGGCGTCCGTCGTCCAAAGATTCCTGAACTGTGAAAGTTTGTCCTTATTCATATACTCATTCAGGCAAGAACGCCCCGTCATACAACCCATGCCGCCAGCCAGTTTAAGAAGCTCTTCAAAAACCTGTTTTCCTCTGGCAATAATGGAGGTTTTACCCAGCTCATTTTTTCGTTTTTTTAGCTTCCGCTCTTCAATTCTGGGAATAAGAGGCGGGGCGGAGGAAGACGTTGCTGATGTTGCTGACTATGTCGGCATCCGCGTAACCGGGGGTGGTGCGAAGTTTTGCCCATTCCGGGTCCGCCATGAACGCGGCCCAGTTCTTGTCGTGGGCCGCCGGGTTTTCGAAAACCACCATGTAGGTCAGGTTGGGCAGGCGTGGGCCGATCAATGTTTCACCAAAGAAAACCGGCTGGACGCCGTTGCGGCGGAAAATGGCAATCTCGCCGTGCTCGAACATTTCAATTTTCTTTTTGTTCGCCTTCTTGCTGTGGCTTTCGTAGGTGCGCAGTTCAAAAAGGCGGGATTTATTAGCGGGGACTTCCAGTTTCGGCATGCCCGCGAAGGCGGCCATGAGCGAACTTTCCACCCTGAGATAGGCCGGATTGGTGGCGGGCGCATCGAGGAATTCGGCGCCTGCCTTGAGGTAATCGGCGTCGGCAGCAAGGCGGTCCGCCATGGCGGCGACGGATTCCAGCGATTTATGCGCCAATAAAACATACATCGTCGGGCTGTCCGGCCCGACGGCGAGGTTGAAGACGCCGACCCGATCGACGCCAGCGCGGTTCAAAGCAGGGATGGCTGCCTGGCTGTAGAAGTGGTCGAATAATTCCGTCTGCGGCCCGCGCCGCAAGTGATAGAGGCGCAGTTCGTAAAACTCGCGCACGGCGGGCGAGGCGGTTTCCTGGGCGTCGGCGGCGGACCCGGCCAGCAGAGCCCCGAGGCCCGCGGTTGCGATTGAGGAAGTGAGGAATTCGCGTCTTTTCATACTCAACAATCAATGACAGCACTGATTGGGAAGGTCAAGGCGGAGGAATGGGGATTTGAGCAGGGTTGACGGCAGTGCTTTTCTCTTTTTTTGACGGTTCTCTGCCTTGGGAAAGGGGCCAGCAGTCGAAACGATTGAGAATTGGTCATTGAGAATCTGTCATCTGTCATGTAAAGAGCATTCGTATGACGCCCCAAGAACTCTCCGATCGCCTGTGGCAGTTTGCCGCCCGCATTGCCAAAGTGGTGGACGCGCTGCCCGACACCCGCGTGGGCCGGCACGTCGCCGGGCAAATCGTCCGCAGCGGGATTGCAGCAGCGCCCAATTACGACGAAGCCCGATCCGGCGAGAGCCGCGCGGATTTCGTCCACAAGGTCAACGTGGCCGTGAAGGAACTGGTCGAAACGCGCGGTTGGCTGAAATTCATCATTCTCGCCGGGTTGCTTCCGGCCAAGCGGGTGGCCGTGTTGGTGGAGGAATGCAACCAACTGTGCCGCATTTTGGGAAAGTCCATTGCGACCGCCAAAGCCGCCAGAAAACCAAGGCCAACCGACGAATCGGATAAACGTCTTCCGATGATCAATAACAGATTTTCAATGACCGATTCTCAATCGAAAAGTTCGAAATCCTAAGATATTGCTTCACCGAAAGAACTTTCCCACAAAAGTGAAATGCACCCGGTTGACCGGCGGGTGCTATTGACATACGGGCGGCTTTAAGCCACTTTCCCGCATTTGAGCGTCAAAGGGTGTGTTGACGATAATGAAAGCATAAACAATGGGAAGAACGTTAATCATTGCGGAAAAGCCGTCGGTGGCGTCCGACATAGCCAAAGCTCTCGGAGGTTTCGCCAAAACGGGAGACCATTATGAGAGCGACCGCTATATCCTGACGTCCGCCGTCGGCCATTTGCTGCAGCTTTGCCTGCCGGAAGGCGTGGAGGTCAAGCGCGGCAAGTGGACTTTTGCGCATTTGCCGGTCATACCGGACCGGTTCGATTTGCAGCCGATTGAAAGAGCGGCGGACCGCCTCAAGCTCGTGGTGCGCCTGATCAAGAGCAAGGATGTGGTGGGGTTGATTAATGCGTGCGATGCGGGACGCGAAGGGGAGTTGATATTTCGTTATATAGTGCAATATGCCAAGGCCAAGCAGCCCATCCAGCGTCTCTGGCTCCAGTCCATGACGCCGGCTGCCATTCGCGAAGGCTTCTCCGCGTTGCGCGATGATGCGTCCATGCGGCCCCTGGCGGATGCCGCCGTCTGCCGGTCTGAATCCGACTGGCTGGTGGGCATCAACGGGACGCGCGCACTGACCGCGTTTAATTCCAAGACGGGCGGATTTCACCTGACCACGGTGGGGCGGGTGCAAACGCCCACGCTGGCGATTGTGGTCGAACGCGAGGAGAAGATTCGCAAGCATGTGCCGCGCGATTATTGCGAGCTGCATGCCACGTTCGCGGCGGCGGCGGGCGAGTACGTGGGACGCTGGTTCGATGAAAAATTTGCCCGGGACAAAAAAGACAATGATCCCGATTTGAGGGCGGAACGCATCTGGGACCGCGCCCAAGCCGAGACCATCCGCGACAAATGCACCGGACAGCCGGGGCACGTGACTGAAGAAACGAAGCCGAGCACCCAGTTGTCGCCACTGCTCTACGACTTGACCTCGTTGCAGCGCGACGCCAACGGGCGGTTTGGTTATTCGGCCAAGAACACTTTGGGCCTGGCCCAGACACTATATGAACGGCACAAGGTCCTGACCTATCCGAGGACCGATTCGCGGGCGCTGCCGGAGGATTACATCGCCACGGTGCGGAACACGCTGCAAATGTTGTCCGGCACGGCCTACGGCCAGTACGCCGGCGAGATTCTAAGACAAAAGTGGCTGCATCCTGACAAACGCATCTTCAATAACGCCAAAGTTTCCGATCACTTCGCCATCATCCCCACTTCCCTCGCGCCGAAACATTTGAGCGAGCACGAACAGAAACTGTACGACTTGGTTACGCGGCGGTTCCTGGCAGTTTTTTATCCGGCGGCGGAATTTCTGGTTTCGACCCGCATTACGCGCGTGCGGGAGGAGCCTTTCAAAACGGAAGGCAAGGTCATGGTCAGCGCCGGTTGGATGAATGTCTATGGGCGGGAGGCGCAAGGCGAAAATGAGGCTCCGCGCCTCGCGCCGGTGCAGCCGAATGAAGTTGTTCAGACAGTAAAGATCGACCTCAACGCCACCCAGACCAAACCGCCGCCGCGCTATACGGAAGCGACGCTGCTTTCGGCCATGGAAGGGGCGGGCAAACTGGTCGAGGACGAAGAATTGCGCGAAGCGATGAGCGAGAAGGGTTTGGGCACGCCCGCGACCCGCGCGGCGATCATCGAGGGGCTGATTTATGAGAAATACATCCTGCGCAATCAGCGCGAATTGCAGCCCACGGCCAAGGCGTTTGGATTGATCACGCTGCTGCGGGGGTTGGGGTTGCCAGAGTTGTCGTCGCCGGAATTGACGGGGGATTGGGAATTTAAATTGAGGCAAATGGCGCGGGGCCAGTTGGGCCGGCCCGAATTCATGCGGGAAATCCAGGAGATGACACGGCAGATCGTGCGCAAGGCCAAAGCCCATGAAAGCGACACCGTGCCGGGCGATTTTGGCGAAGTGAATGTCAAGTGCCCGAAGTGCGGGGGCGTGATAAAGGAGAACTACAAGAAATTTCAATGCCAGCAATGCGACTTCGCTTTGTGGAAGATCGTGGCTGGAAGGCAGTTCGAGATAGCGGAGATCGAGGAGCTTATCACTAAGCGAAGCGTCGGGCCGCTGCAGGGCTTCCGCAGCAAATTGGGGCGGCCGTTCGCCGCGATGATCAAGCTGACGCCGGAGCTGAAGCCGGAATTCGATTTCGGGCAGCAGAATAGCGATGACCAGGCCGCGGCTGAGGCGGTGGATTTCAGCGGGAAGGAGCCGCTGGGCAAATGCCCGCAATGCGGTTCGCCGGTGTATGAGAACGGGATGAATTACATTTGCGAGAAGGCCGCGCGCCGCCAAGGCTGCGCTTTCCGGACCGGCAAAATCATTTTGCAACGGGCCATCGAAAAGGAGCAGGTGCAAAAACTGCTGGCGGGCGGACGGACCGATCTGCTGGACAAATTCATTTCCAAAAAAGGCCGCCCGTTCAAGGCGTTTCTGGTGGTGGGCAAGGAGGGCAAGGTCGGATTTGAATTCGAACCGAAAAAGGGCAAAAAGGCCGGGGAACCCGCCAAACCCAAAGAACCGGCGATCCAGCATGATTTCAGCAAGGCCGAACCTGTGGCCAAATGCCCGATCTGCGGCGGCAAAGTATTTGCGACCGATGCGAATTACGTGTGCGAAAAATCGCAGGCGGCGAAGAAGCCGTGCAAATTCAAGGTCAGCAAAGAAATTTTGAAGCAGGCTATCGATCCCGCGCAGCTCAAAAAACTCATTGACACCGGGCGGACCGATTTGCTGACTCAATTCGTGTCGCAGAAGAACGGGCGCGCTTTCTCCGCATTTCTTGTGCTGGACGATCAGGGCAAAGTGAGTTTTGAATTCCCGCCCCGCGACGAAGCCGTGTCGCAAGGGGTGTAGCGCGGGCGGCGTGCTGCCAGGCCGGTTTGCCGCGTCAGCGGACCTCCACGAGACGGTCCTTCTGTTCGAGTTTCTGCACGATGAGGGGCAACAAAGGTTCCAGCCAGACCAACAACACACGCTTGGACGAGTTGCCAAGGCGCAGCCAAACCACCGACGGTCCCGGACGCCCCCGGCGCACCCATTCCGCAAAGCCTTCGTCCTTGATGATAATGACTTGCCCTTGTTCCTGGGCATAATGCCAGATCAGTGTGTCCTTGCTTTGGGCGAGGCTGATTTCCAGAACGTGCTCGGCTTCATGGCCATGCTCCCGCAACCAACGGGCCAGCGCGGCGGGCAGTTGGGTGTCAACCAGGAAGCGCACAGATTCAGGCGTTCATGAGCACAGGATAATTGACCTGTTCGGCAGCAAACTCCAGGCAGGCCCGAATGTCCTCGGGTTGCAGAAAGTCATAATCCGCCAGAATTTCAGCCTCTGGCACGCCAGCAGCCAGCATGTCCAGCACATCCTTCACCCGGATGCGATAGTGACGGATGCACGGCCGTCCGCCGCATTGTTCCGGGTCAAATGTGATGCGATCGGAATGTTTCATGGTTCATACTATGTCACTATTGTTCGTCGGACTCAAGGACTCGTTTGCTGCCAAAAATGGTGCTGAATCCATTTGCTACGATTAGGATGGGCTACTCCAAAGAACCGTGATGCGCCCCCGTGCGGATTTCAGAGCCGGGGATGGACGCAGACCATATCAAATGGTCTGGGCGAGGTAGCCGCCGTCCACGCACAAGTCCATTCCCGTGACGAAACTGCTGGCGCGCTCGCTGGCCAGAAAGATAATCGCGCCCACCAGCTCCTCCGGCTGGCCGAACCGGCCCATGGGCGTGTGTCCCAAAATGCTGCGCGCGCGGGCGGTGGGCGTACCATCCGGGTTGAAAAGAAGACGGCGATTTTGTTCAGCGGGGAAAAAGCCGGGGGTGATGGAGTTGACGCGGACATGGCGCGGAGCCCATTCGCGGGCAAGGAAACGGGTGAGATTCATGACGGCGGCCTTGGCCGCGGAATAGGCCGGGACGCGCGAGAGGGGCAGGTGCGCGGAAACGCTGGCAAAATTGATGATGCTCCCTTTGCCGTGAGCCGCCATGCCGGCTCCGAATTCCTGGCAGGGTGCCAACATGCCGCCGACCAGGTTTGTGTCGAAATTGGCCCGCCAATCTTCCACAGTGATTTGCTCGAACTTGAGTTGGTCCGTTACGGTCACCTTGGAATCGTTGCCGCCAGCGGCGTTGACCAAAATTGTGGGCGGACCGAAAGTTTTTTCGATTTCAGCCGCCGCCTTTTGCAAACTCTGGCGCGAAATGGCGTCGGCCGCAAAAAATTGCCCCTCGCCCTTTACCTTGCGGATGCGCTGCACGCAGGCCTGACCGCGTTCGGCGTTGCGGCCCAGGACGGCGACTCTGGCCCCGGCTTGGGCCAGGCCTTCGGCCACTTTGCCGCCCAAAACGCCAGTGGCGCCAATCACAACTGCAATCTCCCCACTCAAATCAAATAAATTCATCATGGCGCGAATGATGCGGAGGCGGGAGCGGAGTTTAAAGTTTAAAGTTTCCAATGGCGCGAAGTTTTCCTTATGCTCCGGGAGTCAAGAATCTATGGAATCACATCGCATTGGAATAATCGGAGGAAGCGGGCTGTATCACATCGAAGGATTTACGGGGCAGAAATGGGTCCGGGTCAAGACACCGTTTGGCGCGCCGTCGGACGCCTATCTGACGGGTGAACTGGCGGGGCGAGCGGTGGTTTTTCTGCCGCGACACGCCCGCGGCCACCGCATTCTGCCGAGCGAACTGAATCATCGCGCCAACATTTACGGGATGAAAAAGCTCGGGGTGGATTGGATCATAAGCGTGAGCGCGGTAGGGTCGTTGCAGACGAAATACAAGCCGTGCGACATTGTTCTGCCGGATCAATATGTGGACCGGACGAAGCGGTCCAGCGATCACACATTTTTTGGGAGGGGTATCGTGGGACACATTGCGTTTTCTGATCCGGTTTGCCCCGAGTTGCGGCAATTGCTGTATAAAAGCTGCCGGGCGGAGGGGGCACGCGTCCATAACGGCGGCACCTACGTGAACATGGAAGGCCCTGCCTTCAGCACCCGCGCCGAGTCGCTGACCAATCATGCGCTGGGTTACGATGTCATCGGCATGACGAGCCTGGGCGAGGCCAAATGCGCGCGGGAGGCGGAGATCGCCTATGCCACCCTGGCGATGGTGACCGATTATGATTGTTGGAAGACGGGCGAAGAGCCGGTGACGGTCGAGATGGTGGTGGCGAACTTGATGAAGAACGCCGGCCAGGCCAAGGCGATTATTGCGCGGACCGTGCCTCAGATTCCACTGGAACCGAAATGGCCGTGCCACGAAGCGTTGAAGAATGCCATCATGACCGATCGGAAATACTGGCCGGTGAAAACCAAGGCGGAGTTGCGCCCGCTGCTGCGGAAGTATCTGTAAATTCAGTGATGCGCCAGGAGCAGCGCGATGCCAACGGCGGCCAGCCCGGCCAGCACAGCGAAGGTGATCTTGATCCAGCTTTTGGGATATTTGCCGGCGATCGTGCCGGTGTAGCCGTTCATGACCACCTGGAAATTGCGCGCGCCGTAATTGTAGGTGAGCAGCCAGATGGGCACCAGGATGTGTTTGTAGGTCTGGCCGGAGTAATCGTTATCCACCTGAAGATTTCGATGCGTGTCGCCGGGCACCTGAGCGGCGCAAAGACGCTGCATCTCGACGTCCATATCATCGCGCGCTTCCTTCGCGGCACCCACCAAATCGAGTTGATAACGCTCCACCACCCAGCCGGACAAGTAGCCTGCGTTGTAAGGCACCAGGTCGGTCGCGGTCGGGAAGGGTTCGATCTTGCGCAGCATCGACTCCTGAACGCCGCGTGAGGCGGGCACGAGTTCATCTTTGAAGAAATGGTCGAGAGCGCCGCTGCTGGGTTCCCAGCGGATTCGCTGCACCTGCCGCGTCTGCATTTGGCCGTTGGCATTACGATACGTTTCCGTCACGTAATAATAATAGCCGCTCTCGGCCGTCCAATCGGCATGGACCTGCGCGTCAAAGGTCCAGTAAGGAATGTAAAGGCCCTTGGCCGTGTCGGTGTGGGCGATGCGCTTGAGCTGGTTTGGAGCGAACCAGCGGCTGCCGTACCATTGGCGGATCGTGTCGCGCGCCTGATCATCACTTATCTTCATGGGCAGGACGCTTTCCGGGCGGAAAGCCTCCTTGACCTCCTCGTAGGGCACGAGCGCGGTGGAGCCACAAAAATCACAACGCTGCCCGATGCGCGCGGCGTCGAAGACGGAAATGGCCTGGCAACTCTGGCATTTGACGGAGGTTTTGGCCGCCTGCCAGCCGCGTTGCGAATCGGGAATGCCGCGCAAGGCCGCGACGAGATCGTGTTCGACGATGATTTCGTGGCCGGAGGCGGTGAGTTCAGCCTGGGCGGGCGAGACCGTGCCGCAGAATGGGCAAATCAGCGCCTTTTTGGCGGGATTCCATTGCGACTCGCCGCCGCAGGAGGGGCAGGAAAACTTTTTTTGGGCGGTGGCTTCGGGCATGACAGGCCGCTTTTTAGGACTTTAAGTATTCATCCAGCGCCGCTTTGGTCACACGCCACGTCGAACCGATTTTTTTGCCTTTGAGATCGCCTTTTTCGAGCTCGGCCAGGACGTCGGCTTCGCTCACGCCAAGACGCTGTGCCACGTCGGCGGGGGCAAGCAATTCGGGGGTTGCTGCCGCACCCGGTGGGGCAACGGGCGGGGTTGTTTGAGCGGTGTTCATGGCGGCCATCATCTGCTGGCCCATGGCCACGCCTGCGCCCAAGCCCGCTGCCGTTCCCGCCATGCTGCCCGCTTCGCCGCCGCCCTTGGTCATGGACTCGGCCATTTGGAATTTCACGAAATCATTGAGGTTGCCAATGGCGGCCATGCTGCTCCGTTTGTCAATGGCCTGCTCGACTTCCGCCGGGACGGAGATGTTTTCAACAATGAAGCTGGACAGTTCAATGCCGTATTTGCTGGAGACAGCCGGATTGATGAGCGGCAGGAGAGCCTGGCCCAATTCCGCATAGCGCGCCGCCAGATCGAGCACGGGCACCTTGGCCGCGGCCAGGGCGTCGCTGAAGACACTGACGATGCGCGAACGCATGGTGTCGGAAAACTCCTCCAGACGGAAATGATCGTCGGTGCCGGCGACTTCCTTGAGGAAGAGCTTCACGTCGGTGACATGGAAATCGAAAATGCCGTAGGCGCGGGCGCGGACGATGCCGAAATCAGCGTCGCGGAGCATGATGGGGTTGGCGGTGCCCCACTTGTTGCCGGTGAAGAGGCGGGTGTTGACGAAATAGACATCGGCCTTGAATGGGGAATGGAGGCCATATTTCCAGCCCTTGAGGGTGGAAAGAATGGGAATGTTATCGGTGGTGAGGGAGTACTTGCCCGGGCCGAACGTGTCGCCGAACTGTCCCAGATAAATGAATTGGGCCACCTGCGATTCGCGGACGATGAGTTGGGCGCCGTTCTTGATTTCCTTGTCCATGTCGGGATAGCGGAAGGACAGCGTGTCGCGGGAATCGTCCTGCCACTGGATGATTTCGAGGAACTGAGTTTTGAGATAATCAATTAGACCCATAATATTATTTGTTCGCCAGCTACTATGACGCAAGCGCGGCGTGGTGGGAACTATAAATTGGGGCCGATTGTGTAATTGGCGGACACCAACATCTGGATGTTTATGGTTTGAAAATTGGCCTCCATTTTGGCACTGTTCCGGCCAATGCCGAAGGTTCTTGAAGTGGACGGATACAAATTCTCGTTTTATAGCAACGAGCATCGTCCGATTCATGTTCATGTCCGGTACGGGAGTGGTGAAGCCGTATTTGAGGTCGAAAACGAGGTCGAACTGCGCGAATCCCATGGATTGAAAGTCGGCGAATTGTCGAAGGCGCAAAGACTTGCAGAAATGAACAAAGATATTATAGTTAAAAAGTGGCATGAAGTCTTTAACTGACATCGCTCGTTCCGCCGCTCATCTGGAAGGCTGGATCGTCGTCCGCATGGAGAGTGGCGCGGAGATCCGATTTCCGGTTGCGGACAATCCTCGTCTGGCGGCTGGCACGAACCAGCAATTGAATCATATCGAGATTTCCCCGTTTGGCCTGCACTGGCCTGATCTGGACGAGGATCTGTCTTTTCACGGGTTGCTCGAAGGCAATCACGGCCAGTTTCAGAAAAAGGTAAATGTCTGATCGGGCGCGTCCATTGGTCAGAAAGCGTCTCCTGACAGCCTCAAAACGCTGGCCGCGCCACGCCTGCCCAAGCTTGGGGAGACCCCTACTTCGCGCAGGCTCCGGCGATGCCCAAGGTCAGGTTGATCGTATCAGAGACCTTGTTCTCCATCTTACCGGGTTGAATGGCGAAATCGCTGCGCTTGATGCTGAAATTGGCGCGAATGACCAGCAGATCGCCTTTTTGTTTCCCGCCCAATCGTTCCCCAAGCTTGTCTTTCAGGTAGCTGAATTCCACCGGGATGGTCAACTCCTTCGACACGCCCTTTAGGGTGAAAGTCCCGGCAACGTCCGCCGTGGTTTTGTCGCCGTCAGTCTTGACGTTCCTGAGTTCCCTGGCCTCGAAAGTGATTTCGGGATGGTTTTCCGCATCCAGCCACATTTTGCCGCGCATGTGGGTGGTTTGCATGGCGTTGGGCACGGTGAGCGAAGCGCTGGCGACGACAATTTTCCCCTTCGTCGCGCCGGGGTTTTGCGGATCAAAAGTGACCGTGCCGGAGATGCCATTGGCGTTGCCGTTGATGGCCTCGAGCGGCGCGTCCAGTTTGAATATGATATTGTTGACGTTTTTGGGGTCTTTGAAGTCGAATGTTTCGGGGTCGGCCAGCGCGGCGATGGCCGGAACAGACAGCAATAAGGAGACGATCCACAAGGTTCTCATACGATTCGTAAAACAGGCGGATTTTATTTACCGGCGCTTTTGTTTTTAATCAATAGCGAAACTCCGGCCAGGCCAGCGGCGGCCAGCGCAGCCGCCGCCAGGAAGTCCAAGCCTGGAATGAATCCCCTTTCGTAAGTCACGCCGGTTAGGCCCGTGACGGGGTCCGCGGTTTCGTGTTTGATATTCGTCACGGTCCAGCCGCGGTGGGCCCCTTTCACGGCCCAGAATGCGAGCGCCCCGAGCAGGGCCACGACCGCCAGAATGCGCAACGTCTTTTTCACGACTCAGCCGGACAATAATCCAAAGGACATTGGCCCGCAATCGACGACCTATAAGCCGATCTACAGCAGGATTTAGTTGGAATGCGGCCCGGGTTCTGGCATATTGGGTCGCGTGTACCATGAGGCCCTGGAAAGGGCTTTTGTCCAAGGATGTGAAAAAATCTATAATCTTGATCGTGACTGTTGGCAGTGTGCTGGCAACTTCCGTTGGCGCGGCCACGGGGAGGCAGACGCCGGGCGGACTTGTCCCGGAGGCGGTGTCGAGCTTGCAGCCGGTGGGCCGCCTGGACGGCGCGCAACGATTGAAACTCGCCATCGGCCTTGCGCCGCGGGACCAACATGGCTTGGATACATTCATCCAGCAGCTTTACGACCCTGCCAGCCCCAATTACCGTCACTATCTGACCCCGGAGCAATTCACGGCGAGATTTGGCCCGACGGAACGGGACTACCAGACCCTGGTTAATTACGCCAAAGCCAACGGGTTCAAAGTGACCCGGCAGTATCCCAATCGCCTCATGCTGGACGTGGAGGGGGCGGTGGCGGACATCGAGAAGGCCTTGCATGTGACGATGCGGACCTACCCGCACCCCACTGAAGCGCGCACGTTTTATGCTCCGGACGTGGAGCCGTCGCTCGACGCGGGCGTGCGCATCGCGCATATCGGGGGTCTGGACAACTTCACGCGCCCGCACCCAAAACACCGACACCATGCCGTCAACGGCGTCGCCAAGGCCAGCACCAAAGAAGGGTCAGCCCCGGGCGGCCAACTCTGGGGCAACGACTTCCGCGACGCCTATGGGCCCGGCACCACGCTGAGCGGCGCGGGCCAGAATCTCGGCCTGCTGGAATTTGAAGGTTATTATCCCAGCGACATCACGGACTACGAGAACGCGATCGGGATGAGCGCAAACAACAGACCGCAACTGGTGGTTGTGTCGTTGGACGGCGGAGCGACACCGCAAGATGGCGGGGACAATGGCGAGGAGTGCTCGCTGGACATCGAGCTGGCGGTAGCAATGGCGCCGGGGTTGTCACATGTCTATGTTTTTGAAGACGGGAGCAGCGCGAGCGGCAACGCCCCGTTCGACGACGTCTTTGAATCGATGGTGACCTACACGAATATCCTCCAGTTCAGTTGCTCGTGGGGCGGGAGCACGGCACCGGATCCGACCTCCGAAACGCTTTTCAAACAAATGGCCACGCAGGGCCAGTCGTTCTTCGATGCCAGCGGCGATACCGGTGCCTTCGTTGGCGCGGTCGAGTTTCCGTCCGACAGCCCGAGCATAACGCAGGTGGGCGGCACGACATTGACCGACGGCAGCGGCCCGAGCTATCCGTGGGAGAACGAAGTTGTCTGGGCCCCGGTCAGCGGCCCCGACGTGAGTGGCTATGATGCTGAAAGCAGCAGCGGCGGCATTAGCATCTATTACGCCATACCCTACTGGCAAACCAACATCAGCATGACAGCCAATCTGGGATCAACGACCATGCGCAACACCCCGGACGTGGCGGCTAATGCCGACAATTGCTATCTCTACACTGATGATGGCCAGGCGGGTGGGGGGTGGGGGGGCACCAGTTGCGCGGCCCCGTTGTGGGCCGGGTTTGCGGCCTTGATCAACCAGCAAGCTGCTGCCAACGGAACTCCGCCTGTCGGTTTTCTCAACCCGGCCCTGTATGCACTGGCCTCGGGGGCAAATTACGCCAGTTACTTCCACGACATCACGAGCGGCAACAATACCTGGAGCGCCAGCCCCAGCCAATTCCACGCCGTGCCCGGCTACGATTTGTGCTGCGGCCTTGGCACGATGAATGGAATAGCTTTGATGAACGCCCTGCTGGTTCCCCCTCAAGTATTTCTTCCCCGCGCGGCGGGCTACACTTTGTCGACGAACGATCATTGCGGAACGAACACGGTCTATCCGGGCGAAACGGTCACCATCAATCTGGCTTTTCAGAATGCCGGCAGCGCAGCCTCGACCAATCTTGTGATCACCCTGCTCGCGAGCAACGGAGTCGTCTTTCCGAGCGACCCGCAAACGATTGGCGTGTTGCCCTCCAACGCCTCGTCCACCAACACATTTTCATTTTTCGCGGATGGATCGTGCGGGCAGACGGTCACCGCCGCTCTGCAATTCCAGGATTGCCCGGTTGATGATGGCACTGTCAGTTATAGTTTTCAACTCGGAGTGCCTTTCAGCACGACGAACTACGCGCAGAACTTCGATGGCTTTTCCGCCGGAACTTTGCCGTCCGGGTGGACCACCAGTTCAACCGGGGGCCTCACGGCATGGACAACGGCAAACAGCGCGAACGACGGCACCACCAACGTGGCCTATTGCCCGGATTCGATCAATCAAGGAGAGGTTTTTCTCTATTCGCCAACGATTGCAACACCTGAGGGGACCAACCAACTGAGTTTCCTCAACGACTACGATCTGGAGGAAACCTATGACGGCGGGGTGTTGGAGATTGCCATAGGCGACAATGACATCGCCAACGGCACTTTTAACGACATTTTGGCGGCGGGCGGCAGTTTCGTCACGGGCGGGTATCTCACCACGATTACTGATGCGGAGGACCCCACAGGCCAGCAGAATCCGCTGATTGGGCGCCAAGCGTGGACTGGAGATTCCGGCGGCGTTATTACGACCATTGTCAATCTTCCGGCCACCGCCAGCGGAATGAATATTCGGCTTCGCTGGATTTGCGGCACGGACTACGGCAACGACAATTTGGTTGGCATTGGCGGTTGGTGGATTGATGACATATTCATCGGCCAGGCCGGCTTCGACTGTTCGGGTTGCCGCGTCACACATGTTCCGGTTCCCACCATTGTCTTTCCAAGCAACGGCTACCAATTCACCTTCATCTCACCCGTGGTGGAGGTGACCGGGTTGGCGCCGGAAGCCAATTCAACCGTCACCATTTCCAACAACGGCATTGCGGACACGAGCGTTCCGACTGATGGCAACGGGTTTTATTCCGCGCTGGCTGCGCTCAACTTTGGCACAAACAATTTGACAGTCACGCAGAATGTCACCAATACGAGCAGCATTGTTTCCGTAACGCTTACGCTTGGGCCGCCAATTCTTGACGTGCCGCCGGTCGCCAATACGAACGTGGCCCTCAGCGGCATGGGCGCGCCGGGAGCCACCGTCACCAACTATGTCTATGCGGGCAATTCCGCCACCGGAACTCCGCTGGAGAGTTTTGTGTCAGTGGTCGGCGCATCAGGCAATTTCTCCGGTTCAATCCTTCTGCCGCTGGGCGACTTTACGCTAACAGCGACGGAAACAATCGACGGCCAAACCAGCACCAATGCGGCCCCGGTTTCGTTCAGCATCGTGCCCGTGCCGCCGCCCACCATCATTTCGCCGATTGACGGATCGACGATGAATAAGGAGGCGCTGACCATCAGCGGCGAAGGAGTTGCCGGGGCGACCGTGACCATATCCAACATCATCAACGGTGTGACGACCAACCTTGCAGGGACGACCGTCAATCACGCCGGGAGATACTCCGTGGTGGCGAAGCTGGCGGATGGACTAAACACGCTGTTTGCCGTCCAAGCACAGAACGACATCACCAGTCCGCCCAGTGCCCTTGTCATGGTCAATGATTATTATTTGGCTCCGGTCATTCTGGTGCCGCCGGCAGACCAAACTAATTTTCTGAAAGGCTCCGTGACCTTTTCGGCGGAGGTTGTCGGGGCCGCTCCGTTGCATATCATCTGGACGAAGAGGACGATTGGCACGACGAACGTCGTGAAAATCCGAGGCGCTGTCGGTTCGACATACACGCTGTCAAACCTCAAGACCAACGAAACGAATTACGGTTACGGCCTGATCGCGTCCAACAAATACGGCGTGGCGACAAACCACGGGGCGGGAGCAACGCTCACCCTCGTGACCAATCCTTTCACGACAAACTTGACCGGCGCTTACTATGGCTTGTTTGCCGAATCAAACGCGCAATTTGAAAGTTCGGGCCTGCTGACCCTGAACCTGACTTCCCTGGGAAAATTCACCGCCAAGATTCTGAATGCCGGGGGCAGTTATTCCTTTTCCGGCGGGCTGTCGGGCGTTGGCTGGTGGTCTAACCTTGTATCGCGCGGGGCGGGAAACATCCCGCTGACGGTGGTATTGAACCTGAACGTGACCAACGGCGCGCAGCCAATCGTAGGCACGGTTTCCGCCGGGACCAATTGGACTGCGGCGTTGGAGGCGGACCGGGCGACTCACAGCACGGCCAATCCGTTTACCAACCAAGGCAAATACACTCTCATTTTTGGCAGCACGAACACTGGCGGGCTAAGTCCCGGCGGCGACGGTTATGGGACGGTCAGCGCGAGCACGGAGGGCATGATTTCGTTGAAAGGCGTGCTGTCGGACAATACGAGTGTCGCCCCGGCCGCCGTCAGCGTTTCCCAAGACGGCCGGTGGCCGCTTTACATTCCGCTTTATGGCAGGTACGGGTCGTTGGCGGGTTGGATCACCTTCACGAACCAAGGCCCGAGCCTTGTCGATTTAACGAACACGAACGGTGCCCCATGCAGTTTTGCAGGGACCAACGTCATGTGGTTCCGGACCAATGCCGATGGCAAGCTCTATACCAACGGCTTTGCCAATTCCTTGACCGTCATCGGCTCGGCCTTTTTGCAGGAGAATAATGCGGCGCTGCTGGACTCCACCAACCTGGAGGTCATTGTCAGCGGCGGCGGCTTGTCGGATGTGGTCAGCGACAGCGTCCATGGATCGGGCAGTGGCAAATTCACCAGTGTTGCCGGGGACATTTCCGGGCTGACCCTGAGCCTGAACCCGGGCACCGGCGTCATCAAAGGCAGCTTTGGCGATCCGGCGGCGGCAAAAGGAGTCGCGCCGATCAAAGGCGTTGTCTTTCAGGCGCAGACCAATGCGGCCGGCTTTTTCATTGGCGCCGACGGCAGCGGGAATTTTATCCTGACCAATGCTCCGTAAAGGGCGGTTAGTTCATGGTCCAAGTCCGCAAGAATATGATCGGTTCGCAAACTTCGTCAAAAACCCCTGCCGGCATGAATTGGTGGAAGCAACACTGGCAGATGGCGACCGTCTGCCTGATTCTGGCTGCGATGACTTTCGCTGTTTTCGGCCAGACGGCGGATTTCGGGTTCGTTAACCTCGATGATAACGTCTATGTCTATGAGAATGCGAGGGTCGCAGGCGGCCTGAGCCTGAAGGGCCTCGGCTGGATTTTCAGCCATGCGGATTGCGAGTTATACCACCCCCTGACGATGCTTTCACTCATGGTGGACTATCAACTCCACGGCCTCCATGCCGGCGGGTATCATCTTACCAATGTCCTGTTGCACACCGCGTCGGTCATCCTGCTGTTCCTCATTCTGCGCCAGATGACCGGTGCTCTGTGGCGGAGCGCATTTGTCGCGGCGGTGTTTGCCATCCATCCGCTGCGGGTGGAATCGGTGGCGTGGGTGGCCGAGCGCAAGGATGTGCTCAGCGCTTTTTTCTTCATGCTCACGCTGGGCGCCTACGTCCGTTATGCCCGCAAGCCAAACTCAGTGGCCCGCTACCTGATGGTGGCTGTTGCGTTTGCCATGGCCCTGCTGTGCAAACCGACGGTGGTGACGCTGCCGTTTGTGCTGTTGCTCCTGGACTACTGGCCTTTGCAAAGGTTCGAATCCCGAAAGCTTTCGGGATTGATCCTGGAAAAGATTCCGTTGCTGGCGTTGGCAGCCGGGGCGGGCGCGATTACCGTTCTGGTGACGCGAGGCTCCATCTTGCCCACTGTCCAACTGTCGGCGCCTGTGCGCATCGGCAACGCATTGGTCTATTACATGGTTTATCTGCGTCAGGCGATTTGGCCGGAAGGATTGGCAATGGCTTATCCTTATCCTGCCAACGGCGTGCCGTTATGGGAAATGGCGCTGGCCGGAGCGCTTTTGGCCAGCCTGTCTGCGGTCGCATGGAGGGCGTGTCGGACGCAGCCGTGGTTGCTGGTCGGCTGGCTTTGGTATTTGGGAATGTTGACGCCGATGATCGGCCTTAAGCCAGTGGGGGTATTCCCACTGGCGGATCGCTACACTTACCTGCCGCAGATTGGCATTTATGTGGCGGTGACGTGGCTGGTGGCGGAGTGGCGGGTGAACCGTGTTGCTCTTGGGGGCCTGATGAGCGGCGTGCTTGGGGTGCTGCTGGTCTGCGCTTGGAAACAGACTGCCTATTGGAAAGACAGTGAAACCGCGTGGACCCGCACCCTCGACTGCACGACAAACAACTCCATCGCGTGCAATGACTTCGCGGAAGCCCTCTCACAGATTGGAAGGGTGGATGAAGCGATCGCTTGGTTCCAAAAGGCCGTGCAAATCAAGCCAGACTACTGGCAGGCCCACTACAACCTGGGCATTATGCTTCGAGGACGAGGAAGGATGGATGAGGCGCTGGTCCAATTCCGAAAGGCGGCGCAATGCGATCCCGGCAAGGAGGACGCCCACTACCAGCTCGGCAACACTTTTCGCGACAAGGGGGAAATGGACAATGCGATCGCCGAATACCAAAAGGCGCTGGAAATTACCCCCGACGACGCAGACGCGCACTACAATCTTGGCCTGGCATTTTCGCATGAGGGCAGGGTGGATGAAGCGATGGGCCAGTACCAATCCGCGTTGCGACTCAAACCGGGCAACGCGGAAGCCCGCAACAACCTTGGCATTCTGCTTGACGGGAAGGGGAAATCGGATGAAGCCATTGTCCAATTCCGACAGGCGGTGCAAATCAAACCTGATTACGAAGACGCCCACAACAATCTCGGCATCTGCCTCATGGAAATGGGGAAGGTGGACGAAGCGATTTCCCACTATCAAAGGGCGTTGGAACTGAAACCGGACGACCCGGGAGCGCACAATAATCTTGGCAACGCGCTCCTCCAGCAGGGCAAGGAAGAGGAAGCGATGGCCCAATTTCAGCAGGCGTTGCAACTCAAACCCGACGATCCATCAATTCAAAATAATCTGGCGTCGCTTTTGGCCACGAGTTCGAAGGCGTCGTTGCGCAACGGCGTCAAGGCGGTGGAACTGGCCTCCCAGGCCAATGTGCTGACCGGCGGGAAGAATCCGGTCGTGCTCGAAACCATGGCCGCCGCGTTCGCCGAGGAGGGGCGGTTTTCCGAAGCGGCGGAAACTGTGCAGCAAGCCTTGCGCCTCGCCGGGGAGCAATCCGCGCTGGTCAAGCGGCTGCAATTCGAGTTGAACCTCTACCAGGCAGACAGCCCATTCCATAGGCCAGAACAATCCCATTAATGGTGGCAATGCTGCTTTGGACTCGATGTTGTCTGGAACCCCATTACGGCAACCGCACCTGATAAAAGCGTGAGGAATAATTCGTCGTTGCCGGATCCTCGAATTGAAAGAAACCCGGTGACGGCTGTGCGGCCGTTCCAATCTGACTCCAGTCCACTAGGTCAGTCGAGGCCCACACGGCATACGGCAGGTCAACCGCGCCGCTAAATCCAATCTGAAACAAGCCATCGGCAAAATTTAAGGAAACATCCTCCACTGTGCCTGGGGTATAATCATAATTGATTTCACCCAGGCTACAAATTGAATCGTCCAGCGTAATCGGGTTGGTGATGGCGAAAAGCCAGACGTTGTAGATTCCTTGATTAAACTCAGGATTAGTCAAGTCTTCCAGCGTGTAGTGGACCAAGGGATTGCCCGCCTGCCAGGAACAGCTCTGAATGAAGATTGCGTTTGCGGGACCGATGTCTTGCCCTGTGGGAGGGCTAAAATAGCCAAGCGAACTGGGGTACCCACCTGGCAGTCCAAGAAGAGAATCATAAAATACCTGACCTCCAGTTTGCTCAATCCCCATCACTATTTGGTTACGCGCTCCCTCTGACATTTGAGAATGCGGAGCATCTGTCGCAGGGGCCACGATCCACACACTCGGATACTCTGAAATGTTGGTTAACGCTTGGTTGAAATCCAGCGAACTACCAAATGCCCCCAGATTAACGAAATCCAAAACATGTCCAGACCCGTTATCGACCAATGCGTAAATGAGGTTATTAGTGATATTCAGTGTCCAGTCATGTACTGGCCAACCGGTTTGTTGAAGGTCGCTTGCCAAAAAGCTGGTGACGCCATTCGTAAAAGCCACAAATTGTTTGGTGGATTCGGACCAATACGATGGCGGCAACAAAACTGTGTTCGTAAACAAGGGGATCACGAAGCCAGGTGGGTTGAAGTACTGATATGGCTGCCCTGACGGCCATGAATCAATGGACATATTTGTGCTCGAATTAAAGGCGAGATTCGTGCCAAAATTGTAGTTGTTCGTAAGCGTGATGGAGACCTGATTGGAGAGAACGAGTGTGACGCTGTTTGTGAAGGCCGTCGGGTAAAAATTCCAAACTTCGGCACCAAAAGCATTGGGAATCAACATCATAAAGAATTGATTAGTGTATTGCGGTGGTCTGTTGGTGACATACAGGCCAGGAACCCCTGATGGGTAGCGAACAAAGATGAGATCTCGTCCCACAAAGACCTCGGTGGAGTAGCAGTATTCATTGAATGCGGGTATCTGGCCTTTGGCGCCAACGACCCATGGAACTCCCCAAACATTGTCGTTTGTCGTGATTGTGGGATCTGTCACGCTCTTAAACCCACGACCCATTTGAGCATAGAAATCGTTTGTTACGCAGGTGTAACCGGTTATGAATAGTGTGTTCGTTTGCCAGGCAAAAGTCGGGCGGAACACTGAAGGCAGATTTGTCGCGGGAGTTGTTGAGCTGGACCCCTATTTTTAGACCACTGGTTAAGTTCGACTTTTGCCGGTCTGCTGTAGATAAGAAAGAGCAGACTTATGAAAGCAAAACGGAAAAGACACAGTGCGGCCTTCAAGGCCAAAGT
>JBKQUS010000157.1:0-41762 GCA_052325505.1 Limisphaerales bacterium | reverse complement strand
TGAATACCGAGGGGAGTTCGCTGAGCTTGCAAAGACTTTCATCATTCCCGAAAATCGTCGATTTTATCAATGTTTACGGGCCCCAAATGGCACTTTTTGTGTTGAGAACTTAACAAAGTAATACTAGGCTCCGGGTGGAAACCACGTCCATGCTGTCCACGATTTTTTGCGGGTGGGGATTTTTGAAGGTGGTCTTGAAGAGCCGAAGCGAACCCATCGGCGCGTTGGTCCCGGTGGAGCGCCAGCAGATTTTTGTATTCGGATCCGCAACTTGTTCCTTTTCCTCGGTGATTTGCAGAAACCAGTCGCGCACCTGTTCACCATACCGGATTTGGTATTCGTATTTTGAACCGTCTGCGTAATTCAGGCGAATGCGCGCCACCGCAGCGCCATCCGTGTCGAGCCAGGCGCAGTAATGGATCAAATGCAACTCGTCAAATTTGCGGCCGATGCGAATTCCCTCCAAACTTACCGGGTAATTGGATCCCTCGCGGCTGGCATAAGACCGCCCGAACAGGATGGCCTGGCCATCAATCTCGAATGGCAAACCGTCAAATTGTTTTCGGCCTGTGATATTGGTAAACATGGCGGTCATGCCATTCAAAGTTGCGAGCGGTTCTTGAAAACGGCTGAGATCCAGCATCAGCGGGTCCCCGGCATTGGCCGCGGGCGAATCCATCGAAACTCCGCCCCCGCCATCAGCCTGCGCATCAGGCAGGCCTCTCATGGCAACTGCCGCCGCCAGTATTATCGCCAGCCCGGACCGGGAAAGGATGTTTGAAAGTGTGGACATGCGAGTAGAATACGTCGATGGCAGACCGCTTCAAGAGCAAAGCCCGGGCCTTAAAGGTCAAGCGCCTTCGGGAAAGGCCTTGAATGGCGTTGCCAATCCTTCGCCGCGCAAGCATTTAAATGCTGTTTTGCCGGACAATGCACCTTTCTCAAAAATTCTTTCAAAAATCCGTTGACTATACAATATGTTAACTGTATAGTTCGTTTAGTGAATGCCGCATTGAGGCCATGTCGAATGGGAAGAAGTGAACGGAAAGGCTGATATTATGCCAAACGAAGCCACGGAGTCGAACGCTGCAATGAGCCGCCACGGAGCGCAAACGGTGCAGGCATTGAAATCCGGTTTCGCGAATTTTGCGCCTCATCGAGGCCATTCCTTTGATGGCGATTCTCGCCGCCCCGTCTTCTGCCGGTCATACTTAACGCATACTAACGCATTCCCGGACAGGGAAATACAATGTCATGAAACACGAAAATCGGGTTTTGGACCGTTTTTCCAAGAGTTCAACCGGAACAGGCTGGCATCCAATGAGTTCCGATGGAAATGCGTCCTCTTTGTTCCGTGCCGATTCGTGCTAAATCGTGCCAAA
This sequence comes from Limisphaerales bacterium, assembly GCA_052325505.1. GTDB lineage: Bacteria > Verrucomicrobiota > Verrucomicrobiia > Limisphaerales > Palsa-1400 > DASRLE01. The sequence goes on along the minus strand of JBKQUS010000157.1, from coordinate 40,380 downwards.
AAAATAATCCTTCCTCAAACCGCATGAACCGCGTTGCAAAAACTGTCCGGATACCGGAACAACTTCAGGCCGTGGTCAAATCGGACTTGCCGCGTCGGCTTGTCCCGCCAATGCTGGCTTTGGCGACGGCAAAAGGGAGTCATACCTGTATTAATTTAGTTAACTCCAATCAAAGTAGTGCTCCGACGCCAAAAGTGTATGCAAACTACCAGACATAAATGCTTTACAACACAATCAGGGCTTGGGCAACTCATACGAACTCAAAGTGACTCAAAGTGATTTTATGTACACGCTTGCAATGGCTTTATCGGCGGCGAAATCATGTCTGAAATGAGCCAGGAACTAACACAGAAGCCGGCGCAGGACGTGGCGGGTTATCTGCCTACCGTGTCGTTTCTGCGCGGTTACAGGCGCGCATGGTTTACGGCGGACCTGATGGCGGGCATTAGCGTCTGCCTGGTCATGATCCCCACAGTGATCGCCTACGCCGGTTTGATGGGCTTGCCGGCCCAATATGGTCTTTACGCGGCGCTTGTTCCGCTGGCGGTCTATCCGTTCTTTGGCGGCTCGCGCCAGGTGATTGTCGGGCCGGACATCGCCCTCTGTTTGCTCATCGTCAGCGCAGTCAGGCCCCTTGCGGAGGGCGACCCCGGCCGCGCCGCGGCCCTGGCCGGAACGGTGGCCGTGTTGAGCGGCTTGCTGCTGCTCCTGGGCGCGCGCGCCCGGCTCGGCGCAGTGGCTGATTTCTTTTCCAAACCGGTGCTCGTCGGCTATATGACGGGCGCGGCCCTGATCCTGGTGGCGTCGCAACTGGACAAACTCTTCGGCGTGTCGCTGCAAAGAATTGAATTTGTCCCGCGTCTGATCGAACTCTGCCACAAACTGGACGAAGTGAATCCCTGCACGGCGATCTTCGGATTCAGCCTGCTGGCGCTATTGCTGGGACTGCGCCGGTTCGCCCCCAAAATTCCCTCCGCCCTTGTCGTGTGTGTGGTGGCGGTCATTGCCTCAACAATCTTGGGATTGGAACATCGCGGCGTGGCTGTTGTCGGCCCGCTGCCAGCCGGATTGCCGGCCTTCACTCTGCCGCAGTTCGTCTGGCGGGACTTGCAGTTGCTGCTGCCGGCCGCCATCGGCATCGCCTTGCTCAGTTACACGGAAGTCATCCTGCTGGGGCGGGCCTTCGGCGCGAAAAACGGCTACGAAGTTAACGCCAACCAGGAACTCGTCGCGCTCGGCGTATCGGATCTTTTAACCGGATTCTTCCAGGGTTTCGCGGGCACGGGCAGCCAGGCCCGCACCGCCGTCAACGATGCGGTCGGGGGCAAAACCCAGGTGGCCAGCCTGGTGGCGGCGGCCATGCTGGCGCTCTTCTTGTTGTTTCTCACCCCTGTGGTGGCGCACCTGCCCGTTGTCGCGCTGGCCGCCATCCTCGTTTACGGCGGGTTCACCCTGGTTGAATTCGCCGTGATGAAGCGCATTTACCGGTATTATCCGCGCTCCGCCGCGGTGGCGGCATTGACGACGCTGGGCGTGCTGGTGGCCGGGGTGATTCCGGGCATATTGATCGGGGTCGTGCTTTCGCTCTTTGGCCTGATCAGCCGCATCTCCAATCCACCCGACGCGGTCCTGCGCGAAATGCCGGGGCACGGCTTCCACGATCTGGGCGACACCCCGGGCGGTCAAACCCTGCCGGGCTTGCTGGCCTACCGTTTTTACGCGCCGTTGCTGTTTTCCAATGCGGGCCACTTCGCCGCCCGGGTGTGGCAAATCATACTTGACTCCAAGACGCCTGTCGTCTGGTTCCTGCTCGACGCCCAGGCCATCACCGACATCGACGTCACAGCCCTGGAAACGCTGACGGACCTGCATCGGGAGTTGAAACGGAAGGGCATCGCGCTGAAAATCGCCCATGCCAACCCTCCCCTTCGCGCCACTTTGGAACGCACCGGCCTGGCCCGCCAGTTGGGCGAAAACAGCTTTTTCGCCTCGGTTCATGAGTGTGTAACTGCCTTTCAGTCCATGAAGCCTCCCGTTCCTAATCTTAATCCTAATCCTAATCTTAATCAGGCACCATGACCGCCCCATTTTTCAACATGGCCTTTTGGAACAATTGGCGTTTAAATCTCAGACGATGAAAATTGTTTTGGCATATTCGGGCGGACTGGACACCTCGGTCCTGCTTTCGTGGCTGAAGGAAAAGCACGGCGCAGAAATCATCGCCTTTTGCGCTGACATCGGCCAGGAGGAGGAACTGCGCGGCCTGGAGAAAAAGGCCCTCAAAACCGGCGCGTCAAAATTTTATATCAACGATCTGCGCGAGGAGTTCGCGCGCGATTTCATTTACCCGATGATGCAGGCCGGCGCGGTTTATGAGAACCAGTACCTGCTCGGCACCAGCATCGCGCGCCCCTTGATCGCCAAGCGCATGATCGACATCGCGCGGCGCGAGAAGGCCGACGCCATCGCCCACGGCGCCACGGGCAAAGGGAACGACCAGGTGAGATTCGAATTGACAGCGGCGTCGCTGGCGCCGGATTTGCAGGTCATCGCACCGTGGCGGGACGCGTCCTTTCGCGCCCAATTCCCGGGCCGGGCGGAGATGATCCGGTATTGCGAGGCCAAAGGCATCCCGGTGCAGGCCACGGCCAAAAAGCCGTATTCCATGGACCGGAACCTTCTGCACATCTCATTCGAGGCCGGCATTTTGGAAGACCCCTGGCTGGACGCATCCGCGCCGGCGCACAAGGCCATGTACAAACTGAGCGTTGCCCCGGAGGACGCCCCCGACAAACCCGAATACGTCACGCTCGATTTTGCCAAGGGACAATGCGTGGCCGTGAACGGAAAAAAGTTGTCGCCCTTGGGGGTGATGCAGACGTTAAACAAACTTGGCGGCAAACACGGCGTGGGCCGGGTGGATTTGGTGGAGAACCGGTTTGTCGGAATGAAATCGCGCGGCGTGTATGAAACGCCCGGCGGCGCGATTCTGCATTTTGCCCATCGTCAGGTGGAAAGCATCACCATGGACCGCGAAGTCATGCACCTGCGGGATTCATTGATCCCGAAGTATGCCGAACTGGTCTATTACGGCTTCTGGTTTTCGCCGGAGCGATACGCCTTGCAGGCGCTGGTCACGGAGAGCCAGAAGAACGTGCGCGGCACCGCGCGGGTGAAACTCTACAAGGGCAACATCATTAATGCCGGGAGGAAATCACCGGTAAGCCTCTACAATCCGCACATCGCCACGATGGAAGCCGATCCCACCCAAGCCTACAACCAGGATGACGCGACCGGTTTCATCCGCCTCAACGCGCTGAGACTGAAAGTGGCCGCGCGTGTCCATAACAAAAAATAAAATTATGAGTGATCCAATCATATTCCAAAAAGGCCCGATTGTTCAGTCGGTTGAGCCCGGAACGTATTGGTGGTGCGCCTGCGGGCGCTCCGCCACCCAGCCGTTTTGCGACGGCTCCCACAAGGGCACCGAATTCACCCCCGTCAAAACGCAAATCGACGCCAAAAAAACAGTGGCGTGGTGCGGCTGCAAACATTCCAAAAACAAGCCCTTCTGCGACGGCAGCCACAGCCACCTATGAGCCGTGATCTGGTCAGCGCCATCCAAATGAACAAGCACTGGATTTTGTTTGTATCACACCTCGTCTTTTGGTTCGCATTAGCAGGAATGGCCGCTGTTGATTTTGACTTGTCAGTCACAATTGCCAATAGAAGCATTCCTGTGATGGCTCTTTTAATTGTAGTTCTCATGCCGGTTCTTTTAGCTTTTTCCTGGAAGGCGGGACACGATGCGCATTCTCGTGCGTTAAGGAGTTATTTTATCGGATTTAGGTGGTTAGGCACGATGTTTTTGGTTCTTACGTTATGGCTGACATGGATTTCTCTATACGCACAATCTCAGGCAGATGCCGCTGTCAAAGGCTTACTTGGCAAATAACGGCTCAGGCCCTGGGCTTTGACTTAAATATGTTTGACACATCGGCAACGTCCATGGAAACCAAGTCCACGTTGCCCTGCGGTGAGCGTTGCCGGGCCTTGAGCAGTTGATGACCGACCCGCCCAACGGTGGCGGCCGAGAAGTACCTGACCGCTCCGGCGCTGATGTTCGCTTTGAAGATGACGATGAGGAGGACGTTCTCGTCAATGTCGCAGAAGAGCAGGCTGTGGCGCTCGCCTTGCTGGTAGATGTGGGAAAAACTGGTTTCGCCGATGCGCTGGGCAATCGCTTGCGTGGCGCAAAACGTGCCGGCGGCCAAGGCGGCGATGGTGGTGCCGTCAAAGTTCTCCATCTCGCCGCGTTGACAGATGACCGGTCCGCCCTTGTCAATAATCAGCGCAACCGCGGCCTCGCTGCGCAGCAGCAGATCGTCCAATGCGTCCTCGAACAACTGGACATCTTCTGGAATGAGCGGAGGGAGGCCTTGCATATCACGCCTTTTTTGGTCCGCTTTGGTTGATGAACTTGTTGAGCAACAGGCGCGTGATCATGTTGAGCGGCTCGAAGACACCTTCGCATTGCGAGGCGACGGAGGTGAAGGAGGGAACGCGCACTTCGCGGTTGTTGAGCAGGAATTCCATGTACTCGACAGGCGCTGCGTCGGCCAGGTCGCGCTTGTTGAATTGCAGGACGTACGGGATCTCGGCGAAGTCGAATTTCAGCGCCTTGAGATTGTCCTGCAGGTTCTGAAAACTCTCGACGTTCTCGGCCATTTTGTCGTACTGCGAATCGGCGACGAAGACAATGCCGTCCACGCCGCGCAGAACGAGCTGGCGGGTGGTGTTGTAGATCACCTGGCCGGGCACGGTGTAAAGTTGAAATTTGGTCTTGAAACCCTTGATGGCCATTGCTTCGATGGGCAGAAAATCAAAGAACAACGTGCGATCCGAACTGGTGGCCAGAGACACCAGTTTGCCCTTCTCCTGCACGTTCTGGACGTGGGCGTGGATTTGTTCCAGGTTGGTTGTCTTGCCGCCCTTGCCGGGGCCGTAATAAACAATTTTGACCTGAAGTTCCTTGGTCGCTTGATTGATGATCGCCATAAATTTATGGGTTGCGTTTCGCCAGTTCGCCGGCTATCCGGAGCAGGAGGGCATGCGGCAATGACTCGCCCGGTTTGCCCAGCACCGCCAGGTAAAGCCCGCCGGTCTTGAAAATCGTGCAGGGTGTCTGGCCGGCATGCAAGGTCAGGGCGGACGGCGGCCCCAATTGAATCTCCGTGGAATAGTGGGCCAGGCGGCCAAATATCTGCGGCAGAAATGCCGCCATCGTCTCGGACTTCAGAGGCGGCGGCAATGCGCCCGCCACGAGAAAGCCGTCGCTCATGGCGATAAGGCTGGCCGCAACGCCGGGCAGGGCGTTGATCTTCTGCGTGATTTCCTGCGGCGACCATTCCTTCTTGGCCGGTTGCCCGAAGATTTCGCCCAATCCATCGGCCGGAGCGGCTGCCGCGGGAACAGGGGAAACAACCGTAGCCGCCGCGTTCATGGTATTTGAAATCTGAGATTTTAGATTTGACGGCATGGGAACTGGCGCTGAAACCCAAGCAGGCACGGGCGCGGGCGCGGCGGGCGCAACCTGCGCGGTTGGTTTGCCCGGCGCTGCAAACAAATTGGGCAGGTTCTCACCAATAGCAACTTGCTTCTGAGCGACAGGCTTTCGCTGTTGCGCCATGAAAAGCGGCGCAATCACCTTCAGCGGAAGCTCCAAAGCCGTGTCCCGATGCGGCGTGGCAACGGGTGCGGACGAACCGTCGAGCCATTGGATCAATTGGCCCCAGGGAAAAACAGCGCGTCCCGTTTTCATGGCGGCCTCGAGATGATTCATGGGCAGGGAAACCGAGGCCTCGCTCCAATTGGCTTGCGCAATTTCCTGGCGTATGGGTTCAGGCCAGAATTCGTAAAGCGCCGAAAGCCGGACCATCAATGCGCCTCCGGCAGGAATTTGCGGCACAGGAGCCGGTGCTGGAGCGGTAGGTTTCTGCGTGACGAAAGGCAGAGGGGCGGCTGGAGGAGACGCAACCGGCGCCGGCGGCATCCGGGGGGCGGGCGCCGGCTTGGGTGCGACAGAAACTGGCGGTGTGGTTGGAGCGACAGGTGCAGCAATCCGGACAGGCCCCTTGGTCTTCGACCCAAATATTCCGGAAATATCCGCCGGGACTTCAATCTGCTTTTGTCCCGGACGCCGCGCCAGCAGCGCCGGATCAATCGCCGCCAAAATCTTTGACAGCGGCAGCTCAACCAGCGTTTCGTCAAGGCTGGCATTATCGACGAATGTCCCTGGCGGGGAACATCGGCGGATTTCGCCAAAGGGAACCCGCACCGCGCCCGAAGCCAGTTGCGCCAAAGCAGTCTCGACCGGAAGCGCAAAAGTGCCCGTCACCGGGGATAAAATCACCGCGGCAAAAGACCCGGGCAATCGCGCCACAACATCGTTGAGTTGTAGTGTAATGGCGTCGCCCGCCTGCGCGATTTTTGTCGGCGGCCGCGCGGGTACAGGTGGCGGTGCGGCTGGTTCGGGCGGCGCCGGAGCAGACTCCGGCGGGGCCGCAACCGGCCGCGAAAAGAGCCGTTTTAAAAAGTCAAACATGCAACGATCTGATTGATACTATCAAAAACCCAGAGACAATCATCCATGAAATTCCATCGGCGCAAACTGGCCCGGAATTAAGCTTGCTGGCGCACTTTTTCTTTTTTTTCCTCCAATTCGGCCTTGAAAGTTTTGCGTTCGGAGGCGAGTTGTTTTTCCAATTGCGCCACGGCTTCAAAATCTCCCTTGGCCGCGGCGGCGGCCCGGTTGTCGTTCAGGAAAATCTCGCGTTCGGCAATTTTGGCGGCGTACTTCGCGTCCAATTCCGCCAGTTGCTTCTTTTGTTCCCCGGTGAGTTTTGCCGTTGGCGCGGTCTTGTTCAATCGTTCCATGGCCAGTTCGTAGGAGGACTTCATAATGTGATGGGATTATTGAGTTTTCTTTTTCCAGGGCATGTCCGGGAATTTTTCCGGCACTTTCATGGCCGGAGGTTTGGGCCGGGCTATCTTCAACCCGGAATCAGCGGACGGGGCCGCTCCGGGCGGCGCCATGTTGCCGCGCCAGGAGGCGATGCGCGCCTGCAAACCATGATGCTCGGCGGTCTCTTTATCGCCCGCCTTCATATAAGCGCGGGAAAGATTCGTATGTACCAACTGATCGTGCGGCCGCATTTTCTCCGCTTTGTGGCCTTCGGCAATGGCGGCGGCATAATCGCCCCTGGCAAAATAAGCGCCGCCCAGGGCCAGTTGCGCATCGAAATAACCGGGATCCTGAGCCAGAATGGCGTTGAGCCGGAGGATGGCGCCATCGACATTGCCCGTGCTGAACTCGAACATGGCGTCATCGAACTGCTCTTGCAAATTTGGCATCCCCCGCATTATACGATAGATTGTAAAAGGTGTCGAAATCTTTGAGCGCAACAAGTTCGGCGGAGGAGAGGGCGGGATTTTCCATGTATCACGCGTACTCGAACTATGCCGGGGGGAAGTTGATGGGTCTGATCCAAGACCTCCACGGCTTGGGCGCTCTGCTGCTGATCACCCTGGGAGTGGCCGTCACCAAATCCCACACAGCCACTGCGGTCATTCGTCCCCTGATTCGACGACAAGTGAACCGGGCCGGATTCCGTCTGCTGCCGATGGCGGCATTTCTGGCCGTGGCGCTGGGCATGGTGGTGATTGGCCAGACGGTCCTGATTTTGAATCGTTTCGGGGCGCAGAGCTACGTGGGGACTGTCATGGTTACAGTGGTGGTGCGCGAGTTGGGACCCGTTCTCTCCGCGTTGCTCGTCCTGGCACGGGTGGGTGCGGCCAACGTGGTCGAACTCGGCACGGCGCGGGCCTTGGGCGAGGTGGAGGCTTTGGAAGCCTTGGGCATCGACCCGATTCATTATCTGGTCGTGCCACGATTCATCGGCATCGCTGCTTCGATTTTTGCCTTGACGGTCTATTTCATCCTTTTTGCGCTGCTCAGCGGCTACCTCTTTGCCTTTCTGGAAGGCGTGCCGTTGCGGCCCGGTGAATATTTCCGGCAACTGGCTGACGCTCTGCTCTGGCAGGATTTTGCCTTGCTCGCCCTGAAAACCATTTCCTTCGGAACATTAATCGCCATGGTGGCATGCTACGAGGGACTGGCCCGGCCCTTGCGCCTGGAAGATGTCAGCCGCGCCACGACCAGCGCCGTGGGCAAATGTGTTGTCGGCGTTGTCCTGCTCGACGCCGTTTTCATCGTCGTCTATCTGGTCCTTTGAACCATGGCGCAAATTAATTCCAACGGAGCTCTGCTTGAAGCCGTCTCAGTCGACGTCTTTTCGGCGTGGAACCATCGCGTTCAAATCGCGGGGATTGATTGGAAGGTCCTGCCGGGCGAATTTTGGCTCATCGGCGGCCCGCATGGTTGCGGCAAGACGGACTTGCTCATGACCGCGGCCGGCCTGCGCCGGCCTGCGGCGGGGTCCATGCGGATTTTCGGCCGCGATACGGCCCGGATGTCCGAGACGGAATTGTTGCAACAGCGCACCCGCCTCGGTTTTGTCTTCAAGGGCGGCGGTCGAATGTTCAACGAATTGACCGTGGCCGAGAACGTCGCCCTGGCCATTTGCTATCATCGAAACTGGACGGCGGAACAGGCTTGGGACGAGGTGCGCGCAGTGCTCGAGATCACGGAGTTGGCCCCCCTGGCCGGAGAAACCGCCCAGCAGTTGGGGGATGACTGGCAACAGCGCGTCGGCCTGGCCCGTGCGCTGGCCCTCAAACCCGAAGTGCTCTTCCTGGATGAACCGGCGACCGGATTGGAAGCGAGCCATTGCCAATGGTGGCGGGATTTTCTGGAACACCTCTCCGCCGGGGGTCCCGGCTCGGGCGGGCGAAAAGTCACGGTGATTGCGGCGACGAATGATTTTGCCCCCTGGCTCGGTGAAGGTCGCCGTTATGCGCTGATCAAGGATAGCCGCTGGCAATTATTGGGAGAGCAATCGGGACAGCCCCAAATCGATTAGAGGACAATCAACAGTGAGGTTAAAATGCCATTACAAGATTTGACTCCGGAACTACGCACCCGGTTGAGCAGGGTTGAGCGAACGGTCGGCTGGTTCGTCATCGTGGCCACCGTCATCCTGCTCGGCGGATTCGCCTATTACCTTTACGCCACCGCGCAAAGCCGGGGCTGGTTTGTCACAAAAATCAACTATGCCACCAGCCTGGACAACGCCTCCGGATTCAAAGTCGGCAACCCGGTCAAATTGATGGGTTTCGACGTCGGGGAAATCAGTCAGATCATTCTCCGGTCCCCAGAAAATGCGCGGGGCATCACCATCTACTTTTCCGTCCGGGAGCCTTTTTACAATTACATCTGGTACGATTCTCATGTTCGCGTCGTGTCGGATCTGTTGGGAAACCGTTATCTGGAAGTGACCAAGGGGCAAATTGGCCCGCCCAGTGTCATCACCAACCGCGCCGGTAAACTGCTGGCGCTGAACCGCTACCTGGCTTGGGATACTTTTAAATCAGTCACCAATGAGTTGAGGACAAACGCCGCCAACAAGGCCCTCTCCGATGGCGCCATTCTCATGGAGGCGACCAACGCACTGAAGGTTTTGATCACAAATCGCATCGATGCCTATTACACCAACGTCTTTTCCGCGAAATACACCCGGCCCGCCAATCCGGACTCGCCACCCCGGGCCAGAAATTACTTTTATATCCCGGCCATCGACACGCCGGCCTTGGAGGATCGCCTCAACGCCGTCGCCAACCAAGTCGAAGTGGCCCTGCCGAATATTCTGGGCCTGACTAACCAATTGGCCGCGGTTTTGAGCAACGCCAACAACGCCGTCCTGCGCCTCGATACCGCGCTGGCCGAAACCGATCCCATCCTGACCAACCTGAACGTCGTGACCGGCAATCTGCGTGATCCCAATGGTTCCCTGGGCAACTGGCTCATCCCCACCAACCTCGCGGCGCAGTTGCGCCAGACGCTGCAATCGGCCACCGTCGCCTTGCAATCGGCCCACACCACCCTCGACGACTCCGACACCAACATCACCATGCTGGCCGTGGATTTGGACAAAACCTTGCAACACCTGTCGGATTTGACCAGCAACCTGAGCTGGCAGGTCCAAATGAACACGAATTTGATCAGCGAAATCTCGACGACCATCGTGCATACCGATGGTTTGATCCAGGGATTAAAACGGCATTGGCTGTTGCGTTCCGCCTTTAAGAACAAACCGGCCAAGCATCCCGATAAGGCCTCCTCCAATCCTCCTCCCGCGCCCTGAAGGCCCGGAGGAAGCGTTGCCGGCGCTTCAACTTGCCTTAATCCTTGACAGGCTGACGATCAATGAGAACATCTAATCGGTGTCTTTTGACACATTAGAATATGAAAGCGATTGCCATAAATGGAAGTCCGCGCAAGGGGGGAAACACCGAAATTCTATTGAAAAAGGCGCTGGCGCCCCTGGCCGCAGCCGGCTGGGACACCGAGTTCGTCCAGCTTGGCGGAGCGCCCATCCGCGGCTGCCAGGCCTGTTACGTGTGTTTCGAGAAGAAGAACTCCCGGTGCAGCCAGAAAAACGATTTTTTCAACCAGTGCTTCGAGAAAATGATCGCAAGCGACGCGATCCTCCTCGGCTCGCCCACCTACTTCACCGATGTCAGCGCTGAGATGAAGGCGCTGCTGGATCGCGCCGGACTGGTGGCGCTGGCCAACGGCGGATTGTTCCGCGGAAAAATCGGGGCCGCCGTGGTCGCGGTCAGGCGTGGCGGCGGCACCCACGCCTTCGACACAATGAACCACATGTTTCTCATGTCCGGCTTCATCGTGCCCGGATCGACCTATTGGAACCTCGGATTCGGTTTGGACAAAGGCGATGTCTCCAAGGACGACGAGGCCCTGCGCAACATGAATGATTTGGGCCAAACCATAGCCTGGCTTGGCGCCGCCATCCATCACGCCGGAAAGCGCCCGCCGACCTTTGTCCGCGAATAAACTCATATCGTTATGCCCATGCAATATCGCAATTTCGGCAAGCTGGACTGGAATGCCTCGGTTCTCGGCTTTGGCTGCATGCGGCTGCCCACCGTGGATGGAAACTCCAACGGCCCAAATATCGACGAACCGGAAGCGGTGCGCCTGATCCGCCATGCGATCGATCAGGGCGTGAACTATTTCGACACCGCTTACATTTATCACGAAGGCAACAGCGAAACCGTTCTGGGCAAAGCCTTGCGAGGCCATCGGGACAAAGTGAAGATTGCCACCAAGTCCGCCGTGTGGCTGATCCAAAAAGAGGATGATTTTGACCGGATGCTGAACGAGCAACTGCGCAAGCTCCAGACGGATCACATCGATTTTTATCTGCTCCATGCCCTCGACAAAGGCCGCTGGAGCCAAATCGTGCCGAAATACAAACTCCTGGAAAAGGCGGAGGCTGCGATTCGCGACGGACGCATCGGGCATCTGGGATTTTCGTTCCACGACAATTACGAGAGTTTCCCGGACATCATCAACGGCTACGACGGTTGGACCTTCTGCCAGATTCAGTACAATTACATGGATACGGAAAATCAGGCGGGCACGCAGGGCTTGAAGTTGGCAGCCGCCAAAGGCCTGGCGGTCGTCGTCATGGAACCGCTACTCGGCGGCAGGCTGGCACACCCGCCCGCGTCCATTGCCCGGGCGATCGAGAGCGCCGCCGTGAAGCGCTCCCCGGCGGACTGGGCATTGCAATGGCTTTGGAACCAGCCGGAAGTGTCGGTGGTTTTGAGCGGCATGAGCCACATGGACCAGTTGACAGCCAACCTGGACTCGGCCTCCCGCGCCCGCAGCCGTGCATTTCAAGCCTCGGACTACAAATTGATCGCGGAGTTGCAGCAAAAATTCCAGCAACGCGCGGCCATCCCTTGCACCAAGTGCGGCTACTGCATGCCCTGCCCCAACGGGGTGGACATCCCGGCCGACTTTGAAATGTATAACGATGCCTTCCTCTACGAAGACATTCCAGGCGCTCGCTTCAAGTATCAGATTTTCATCCCGGAAGCGGCGCGGGCCGCCGCCTGCGTTGCCTGCCACGATTGCGAAGAACATTGCCCCCAGAAAATCCCGATAAGCGACTGGATGCCCAAGGTGCATGCCTTGCTTGGCGCGGCGTGATTCATCGGCAAAGGAAATGGCCGGCGCGAATGCCGGCCATTCTCGATAACTTTGATGCCCCTATCAGCCCGCTATCCCGCCAAAGGCTGTTCGACCAGCGGCAAGAGCCAGGGCCTCGCCTTCCTCGACCGGCGGCGGCTCAACTAACGGCTTCAAATCGACGCGGCGGTGCAATTGATAGCCTGTGCCAGCCGGTATGATGTGGCCCATGATGACGTTTTCCTTGAAGCCGCGCAGATAATCCACCTTGCCCATGGTGGCGGCTTCCGTGAGCACGCGCGTCGTATCTTGGAACGAAGCCGCACTGAGAAAACTTTCCGTCTCCAGCGACGCCTTGGTGATGCCGAGCAAAACGGGCTGCGCCTCGGCCGGCTTGCCGCCCATCTTGTCCACGCGCATGTTCTCTTTTTCGAACTCGATCTTGTCGATCTGCTCGCCCCAGAGGAATTGCGTGTCGCCGGGTTCGGTGACGCGGACTTTGCGCAGCATCTGGCGGACGATGATCTCAATGTGCTTGTCATTGATGGTCACGCCCTGCAAACGATAAACCTCCTGCACTTCGTTGACCAGGTGCTCCTGCAATTCCTGCGGGCCGCAGATGTCCAGAATCTCGTGCGGATCGACCGGGCCTTCGGTCAATTGCTGGCCTTTCTTGACAAAATCGCCCTTAAAAACAATGACGTGTTTGCCGATGGGAATGAGGTGTTCCTCCTCGACCTGGGTTTGCGGCTCCTTGATGAGAATGGTGCGCTTGCCCCTTACGCTTGGACCGAAATCGACAATGCCGTCGATCTTGGAAATCTCCGCGGCATCCTTGGGACGGCGGGCTTCGAACAATTCCGCCACGCGAGGCAGACCGCCCGTGATGTCCTTGGTCTTGGATGTTTTGCGCGGCGTTTTGGCCATCAACGTGCCGGCGACAATTTTGTCGCCTTCATTCACGACGATGTGCGCGCCAGAAGGAATCGGATAGCTGGCCGGCGGTTCGCCCTTGTCGCTGGTTATAACGATTTGCGGTCGAAGATCTTCCTTGTGCTCGATGACCACCATCGCCTCCTGCGCGGTGGTTTCATCCGCCTCCTGCTTCATGGTGACGCCCTCGATGATATCGACAAACTTCACCCGTCCGGCTTTTTCGGAAAGAATGGGCACGTTGTACGGGTCCCATTGCACGAACGGCTCGCCTTTCTTGACCCGGCCGCCGTTCTTGACGGAAATCACTGAACCGATGACCAGGTTGTGGGCCTCCAATTCGCGCCCGCCCTCTTCGGCCAGAATCGAAATGGAGCCGTTCTTGTTCAGCACAATGCTGCTGCCATCCTCCAGCTCCACCATACGAACGTCATTGTAACGCACCACCCCGTCGAACTTGGACTTAATCTGCGGCTGCTTGAAGACCTGCGAGGCCGTGCCGCCGATGTGGAAGGTGCGCATGGTCAACTGAGTGCCCGGTTCGCCGATGGATTGCGCCGCAATGATGCCGACCGCTTCGCCGCGTTTGATCATGCCTCCCGTGGCCAGGTTGCGCCCGTAACAACTGGCGCAAATCCCGTGCTTGCTTTCGCACGTCAGCACCGAGCGGATGCGCACGCGTTCCACGCCACTGGCTTCGATGGCCCGCGCCGTCACCTCGTCGATCATTTCGCCGGCCTTGACCAGCCCGATCTTGGTGTTGCGCGGATCGACGATATCGTCGCAGGCAATGCGCCCGTTGATGCGCTCGCCCAGCTTGACCACTTCATCCTCGCCTTCATAAATGGCCTGCACCCAAATGCCGTTGGACGTGCCGCAATCGTCCATGCGGATGATCACGTCCTGCGAGACATCGACCAACTTGCGCGTCATATAGCCGGAGTCGGCCGTTTTGAGCGCCGTATCGGCCAGACCCTTGCGGGCGCCGTGAGTCGAAATGAAATATTCCAGCACCGTCAGGCCCTCGCGGAAGTTGGACAGAATCGGCTTCTCAATGATGTCGCCGCTGGGTTTGGCCATGAGGCCGCGCACCCCCGCCAGTTGGCGCACCTGCTGCCGGTTGCCGCGCGCCCCGGAATCCACCATGAGCGAGACCGGGTTGTACTCCAGTTTGCCGTGGTTGGCTTCGAGCGTGCGGAGCATGACGTTGGCGATCTGGTCGGTGCAATGCGTCCAGATGTCCACCACCTTGTTGTAACGCTCACCCGGCGTGATGACGCCCTTGCGATATTGCTTCTCGACTTCGGAGATTTGCTTTTGCGCATTGGAGATTTCCTGGTCCTTCTCCTTGGGAATGATCATGTCGTCAATGCCGATGGAGCAGCCGGAGCGCGTGGCGGAACGGAAACCCAGCTCCTTGAGGTTGTCCAGCATTGTCACCGTCTTTTCGTGCCCGCACACCTTGTAGCAGGTCCAGATTAGCTCACCCAACATGGCCTTGCCGGCGTTCCGGTTGAGAAAGCCCATTTCCTCCGGCCAGATTTCGCTGAAAATGACCCGGCCCACCGTCGTCTCAATGGCGTTGCGTTCCGAGTCACCGTATTGCGTCTTCCGGCCCCGGTCGGGATTGGCCAGGCGGATCCGGTCATGGATTTTAAGCCCGCCGTCGTTGTAGCAAAAGATCACTTCGGATTTTGACCCGAACAGCATCGGGGCCTTCGTCTCCCTCTTGGCGCGGGGTTCTGCTGTCAAATAAAAACATCCCAGCGTGATGTCCTGCGTCGGCGTCATGATCGGACGCCCGCTCGACGGGCTGAAAATATTGTTCGGCGCCATCATCAGCAGGCGCGCTTCCATTTGCGCCTCGACGGACAGCGGCACATGGACGGCCATCTGGTCGCCGTCGAAGTCCGCATTGTAGGCCGTGCAGACCAAGGGATGAATTCGAATCGCCTCGCCTTCGATCAAGATGGGTTCGAAAGCCTGGATGGACAGGCGGTGCAACGTCGGGGCGCGGTTGAGCAGCACGGGATGGCCGCGGGTCACTTCTTCCAGGATGTCCCACACTTCGGGCGACTGCCGTTCGATCATCTTCTTCGCCGAGCGAACGGTGTGGACATAGCCCAACTCCTTCAAGCGGCGGATGATGAATGGCTCGAAAAGAACCAGGGCCATTTTCTTGGGCAACCCGCACTGGTGCAGCTTCAATTCCGGGCCGATCACAATGACGGAGCGCCCGGAATAATCGACGCGTTTGCCGAGCAAATTCTGGCGGAACCGGCCGCTCTTGCCCTTCAGCATGTCGCTCAGGGATTTGAGGGCGCGGTTGCCGGCGCCGGTCACGGCCCGGCCATGCCGTCCGTTGTCGAACAAAGCATCGACCGCCTCCTGCAACATGCGATTTTCGTTGCGGATGATGACTTCCGGTGTCTTGAGCTGCAAAAGATTCTTCAACCGGTTGTTGCGGTTGATGACGCGGCGATAAAGATCGTTCAGATCGGATGTGGCAAACCGGCCGCCTTCCAAGGGCACCAGCGGGCGCAAATCCGGGGGAATCACCGGCAGCACGATCAGCACCATCCACTCCGGACGGGCCTTGGAATCGCGGAACGCGGACAGCAGCTTGATGCGCTTGGCGATTTTCTTGCGAATCTGTTTGCTCTTCGTCTCGGTCATGGCGATGGACAAATGATCGATCTGCTTCTGGAGATCGACGTTGCCCAGCGCTTCCCGCACCGCCTCCGCTCCCATCTTGGCGGAGAAACCCTCTGCTCCGTACGTTTCCCGCGCCTCGCGATACTCGTGTTCGCTGAGCAACTGATGCAGCTTCAGCGGGGTCGAACCGGGGTCGATCACCATGTAATCCTCGTAGTAAATGACCCGTTCCAGATTGCGCGCCGTCATGTCCAGCACCAGCCCAAGGCGGGACGGCATGCACTTGAAAAACCAGATATGGGATACCGGCACGGCCAGTTCAATATGGCCCATGCGCTCGCGCCGCACGCGCGCCAGGGTCACTTCCACACCGCAACGGTCGCACACCACGCCCCGATGCTTGATGCGTTTGTATTTCCCGCACGAGCATTCCCAGTCCTTGACCGGACCGAAAATGCGCTCGCAAAACAATCCGCCCTTTTCGGGCTTGAACGTCCGGTAATTGATGGTCTCCGGATTTTTAACTTCCCCTTTCGACCAGGCCCGGATGGCCTCGGGTGAAGCAACGGAAATGGCGACATAATCGACCTGGTTCACCTTGTCCAAGCCGAGCAACTCGCGGGCGGTTTCTTTAGTATTCATGGTGCGTGTAATCGTTGCAGTATGACTTCAGTTTACTTGAGGCTGCTTAAAGTAGTGGCTTGCGCGGCTGCGGCCTGTTCCACGGGATTTGAATAACCGACCTTCACGTCCATGGCCAAAGATTGCATTTCCTTGACCAGCACGTTGAATGACTCCGGCACGCCGGCTTCCAGGGAGTTGTCGCCCTTGACAATGCTCTCGTAAATGCGCGTGCGCCCCTGCACGTCGTCCGATTTGACGGTGAGCAATTCCTGCAGGCTGTAGGCGGCACCATAAGCTTCCATGGCCCACACTTCCATTTCGCCGAAGCGCTGGCCGCCGTACTGGGCCTTGCCCCCGAGCGGTTGCTGAGTGACGAGCGAATACGGCCCCACAGCGCGGGCGTGAATTTTGTCGGCCACCAGATGGCCCAGCTTCATCATGTAAATGTTCCCCACCACGATCTCCTGGTCGAACGGCTCGCCGCTGCGACCGTCAATCAGAATGATTTTGCCGTGCTCGGGCAATTTGGCGTCCTTCAAATAGGCGCGAATTTCCTTTTCCTTGATGCCGTCGAAGACCGGGGTGGCGAACTTGAGGCCGAGGAACTTGGCCGCCCAGCCCAAATGCGTTTCCAACACCTGCCCGACGTTCATGCGCGAGGGCACGCCCAGCGGGTTCAAAACAATGTCAACCGGCGTGCCATCCGCCAGGAACGGCATGTCTTCTTCCGGCACGATCTTGGCCACCACGCCTTTGTTGCCGTGACGGCCCGCCATTTTGTCGCCAACCGACAATTTGCGCTTCGAGGCAATATACACCTTGACCGATTTAATGACCCCGCTGTCGATTTCCTCGCCGGCTTCCGCCCGTTCCACCTCTTCGTCGTGCTGCATTTGCAGATCGTCGAACTTCTTTTTGAACGTGCCGATGATTTCGTTGATCTTGTTGCGAATGGGCGAAGGATCGATCTCGATGCGATCATAGACCTGGGCCAGCTTGCGCAACAGTGTCTTGGTGATCTTGCGATTGGCCGGGATGATGATTTCGCCCGTCTCGGAGTTAACCACGTCCAAGGGAATTTTTTCGCCGAGCAGAATGTTGCTGAGCGCCTCGGTCAGTTGCTCGCGCAATTCGTCTGTCTTGGCCTTGTGGTCGTCCTGCGCCTCCCGGCCGTGGCGCTTGGTCTCAGGGGCGGTTTTGACTTCGGCCTCGCGCTCCTTCTTGGAGGAAACTTTGACGTCCATGACGATGCCGTAGGTGCCGGAAGGCACTTTCAGGGACGTATCTTTGACATCAGCGGCTTTCTCGCCGAAAATGGCGCGCAACAAACGCTCTTCAGGCGCCAATTCCGTTTCGCTCTTGGGCGTGATCTTGCCCACCAGAATGTCGCCGGGCTTGACTTCAGCGCCGATGCGGATGACCCCGTCCGGCCCCAGATTCTTCAACGCCTCGTCGCCCAGGTTGGGAATGTCGCGCGTGATTTCTTCCGGGCCAAGCTTGGTGTCGCGGGCGCCCACCTCAAATTCGTCGATGTGAATGGAAGTGAACACGTCGTCTTTGACAATGCGTTCGCTGATGAGGATGGCGTCCTCGAAGTTATATCCGTTCCAGGGCATGAAGGCGCAAAGGACGTTGCGGCCCAGGGCCAGTTCGCCTCCCTGGGTACAGGGTCCGTCCGCGATGACCTGGCCCTTCTTGATCGTATCGCCCTTGGCCACCAAAATCTTCTGGTTGATGCAAGTCGCGGCGTTGGAACGCATGAACTTGCGGATGGGATAAACCCAAATGCCATTGGCCGCGTCGGTCTTGATCTTCTTCTTGCTCTCCGGAAGCTTGCCGTCCGACGTGGTGATGACCATGTTGCCGGTGACAGAGGCGACTTTGCCCGCCTCTTCCGCCACGAGAACGGCGCGGGAATCGCGGGCCACGCGCTCTTCCAAACCAGTCGCCACATAGGGGGCTTCGGTCACGAGCAACGGCACGGCCTGGCGCTGCATGTTCGATCCCATCAAGGCCCGGTTGGCGTCGTCGTGCTCCAGAAAAGGAATCAGGCTGGCAGCCACGGAAACCAGTTGCTTGGGGGAGACGTCCATGTAATCGACCCGGCTGGGTTCAACGTCGATAAAGTCCCCTTTGCAACGGCAGGTGACGCGTTCGCTCAGAAAGTTGCCTTTTTCGTCGATGGGGGAGTTGGCCTGGGCCACAATATAAGTTTCCTCGCGGTCGGCGGTGAGGTAATCCAGATGACTGGAAACGCGGCCCTTTTCAACGCGGCGATAGGGCGTCTCCAAAAAGCCGAAATCGTTCACTTGGGCGAAGGTCGCCAGGGAGGCAATCAATCCAATGTTGGGCCCTTCCGGCGTTTCCACCGGGCAGATGCGGCCGTAGTGCGAAGGATGAACGTCGCGCACTTCAAATCCGGCGCGGTCACGGGACAAGCCGCCCGGCCCGAGGGCGGAGAGACGCCGCTTGTGGGTCAACTCAGCCAAAGGATTGATCTGGTCCATGAACTGGGAAAGCTGGCTGCGCCCAAAGAAATCCCGGATCACGGCCGAAAGCGCCTTGGGATTGATCAATTTCTGCGGCGACATGCTTTCCAGGCTTTGATCGAACAACGTCATGCGCTCCTTGACCAAACGCTCGGTGCGGGCCAGGCCCACCCGGCATTGGTTCGCCAGCAATTCACCCACCGTCCGGATGCGGCGGCTGCCCAGATGATCTATGTCGTCCAGCGAGCCTTCGCCCTTCTTGAGCCGGAGCAGGTACTTGGTCGCCGCCACCAGGTCTTCCTTGGTCAGGATGCGGGAATCGCCTCCCTTGATGCCCAGTTTCTGGTTGATTTTATACCGGCCCACCCGCCCGAGGTCGTAACGCTTGGCGTCAAAGAACAAACGCTTGATCAGGGCGCGGGCGTTGGCCGCGGTGGGGGGGTCGCCCGGACGCAGCCGCCGGTAAATGTCCTTCAGCGCCTCCTCCTCGTTCTTGCTCGGGTCTTTCTTCAGGCACTTGATGACAATGCCGTCATCCACCGTCGTATCCACCACTTTAATCTTGTTGACTCCCAACTCCGCGATCTGTTTCACCACCGCCTTGGAGAGCGGCTCGAACGCGCGCGCCACCACGATGCCCTTGTCGTTGTCCACCGCGTCCTCGATCAGGACTTTGTTTTGAATGTCCTCGAGTTTTTCCGCCTCTTTGACGCTCAACTCCTCGATGTCATAGAACAGCTTGAGAATGTCGGCATCGCTGCCATAGCCCAGCGCCCGGAAAAACGTCGTGGTCAAAAACTTGCGGCGCCGCTTCTTGCGGTCCAGATAAACGTAGAGCAAATCGCTGGTGTCGAACTGCGCTTCATACCAGGAACCCCGGTCCGGGATGATCCGGAAGGAATGGAGCGTCTTGCCGTTGGGATGCTGGCTGGCTTCAAAGGCCAGGCCCGGCGAACGATGCAACTGGCTGACGATGACGCGCTCGGCGCCGTTGATGACAAACGTGCCCTGCGGCGTCATCAAAGGCAGCTCACCCATGAAAACCTTTTCTTCCTTGGCGTTCTTCTCCTCCTTCAGCAGGAAAGTCACGTGCAGCGGCGCGCCGTAGGTGATGCCCTCCCGCAGGCATTCCAGCCAGTCATGCTTCGGCTCCCCCACCTCGTAGCTGTGAAAGTCCAGCACGCACTTGCCATCATAACTCTCGATGGGGAAAACCTCCGTGAACACCGCTTGCAACCCCATGTTCTTGCGCTTGGACGGCGGCGTGTCGGTTTGCAGAAACTCTTTGTAGGAGTTGGTCTGCAACTCGATCAGGTTCGGCGGGGCGATGACTTCCTTGATTTTTCCAAAATGTACGCGTTCAGCTAATCGTGATGGCATTGTGACCTCTGTTTACTCCCCGGCCCGGGCCGGGTTCTTGTTTAATTTAAACGACAAAAGGCCCGTTCCCTGGAGTCCAGAAAACGCGCCGGTCCAAAAACACTCTTTGAGACGATGAAATTCGTTTAGAAAATCGATCTCGTTGGTTCAAATTGAGCGGCGGGGAACAGGCTCCCGCCGCCACAATATACACCATGATTATTTAATTTCAACTTTCGCGCCCGCATCCTCCAACTTCTTCTTCGCTGCGTCGGCGTCGGCCTTGCTCGCCCCTTCCAGCACTGGCTTGGGCGCGCCTTCCACCAGCGCCTTGGCATCCGCCAGGCCCAGTCCGGCCTTGACTTCGCGCACGGCCTTGATGGCGGCGATCTTCTTGTCAGCCGGCGCGGAAACCAGAATGACATCGAACGATGTCTTGACTTCGGCGGCCGGTGCGGCGGCGGCAGCCGGTGCGGCCGCGGCGGCCGGGGCGGCTGCGGTCACGCCCCAGGCGGTTTCAAGTTGTTTCACCAAGTCGGCGGCTTCAATCACCGTCAACTTGCCCAGTTGTTCCACTAATCCTGCTATATCAGCCATATTTCCTTTCAGTCTCGTCGCCGTCCGCAGCCGCGGACGCATTCTGCTCGCGAGCCCGCGAGCCGACGATTTACTTTGTTCTTGTTGTTTGGTTCATCTCCAGCGTCTTGCCGGATATGAAATTGTTCAGTTTTATTCGGTCCTGTTAAAAATCATTCACCCTTGGCCACCCGCGCCGCCAGCACCCGCACCACCTGTGTGCCCGGCGTGTTGATCACCGCCGCCAGCTTGCTCGCCGGCGCCATGATGACTCCCAGCAACTTGGCGCGTAGAACTTCCAACGACGGCAAATCCGCCAGAGCCACGATTTCCGCAGTTTCCAGACGCTGGTTCTTTAAATAGCCAAAACGGATTTTGGGCTTGTCAAACTCTGTGCTAAACTTCCTCACCACTTTCGCCGCCGACGCCACGTCGCGCTGCCCGGTCACAACCGCAAGCTGGCCGGTAAGGGTCGTGCCCAAATCCGCCACGCCCGCCTCCTTGACCGCCAGGCGGAACAGGGAGTTCTTCACGATATGCATTTCCGCTCCCGCCTGGTTCAGGCGCTTGCGCAATTCCGTGATGGGGCCAACCTTCAATCCCCGGTAATCCACCACGATAAAATAGGGCGAGGCATTGATCCGGGTCAGATACTCGGTGCTGATATATTGTTTTTCGATGCGCATGATAATGTTTCCTCCGGGTTAGGCGGCCTCTAAAAATTCGCGCACGTCCACCCGGATCGGTGGGCTCATGGTGGCGGACAAAGTGCAACTGCGGATAAACGTCCCCTTGGAGCTGCTCGGCTTGGACCTCGCCACTGCACGGATCACCGCCCGGGCGTTTTCCGCGATCTGCTCCGCCGCAAACGACACCTTCCCGATGGGCACATGAATGTTCCCGCCCTTGTCCACTTTAAACTCAACCCGGCCCGCCTTCACTTCCTTGACCGCTTTGGCGGTGTCATCCGTCACCGTGCCGGTCTTGGGATTGGGCATCAGGCCGCGCGGACCCAGCGCCTTGCCCAATTTGCGCACCTCTGACATGGCTTCGGGTGTGGCGATGGCCACGTCGAATTCCGTCCAGCCTTCCGTGCATTTCTTGATCAACTCCTCGAAGCCGACATATTCGGCCCCGGCCGTGCGCGCCGCATCGGCCGCCGCGCCCGGCTTGGCAAATACCAGCACGCGCACCGTCTTGCCGCTGCCGTGCGGCAGAGGCACGGTGCCGCGAACCATTTGATCGGATTGCTTGGGATCGACGCCCAATTTGAACGCCATATCCACGGTTTCGTTGAATTTGGCCTTGGGGAATTTGGTCAGCACTTCGATGGCTGATTTCAACTGGTAAAGCTTTTTGGCTTCGACCAGTTCCATTGCTTTTTTATATCTTTTGCTTGGCATTTTAAAAAGCGGTGCAAACGAATGCCGTCATGAACGGCGCTCTCCCGCGGTTGATTATTCCTGGACATCGATGCCCATGCTGCGGGCCGTGCCCGCAATGACCCGGAACGCCGCTTCCTCCGAAGTCGCGTTCAAATCCTTCATCTTGATTTTGACAATGTCTAAAACCTGTTTGCGCGTCACCTTGCCCACTTTGTCCTTGTTCGGAACTTTTGATCCTGAGGCGATGCCCGCGGCCTTTTTCAGCAGAACCGAAGCCGGCGGGGATTTGGTGATAAAAGTGAAGGACTTGTCCGCAAAAACGGTGATGACCACCGGGATGATCATCCCGGCTTGGTCCTTGGTCTTGGCGTTGAATTCCTTGCAAAAACCCATGATGTTCACGCCTTGCTGGCCGAGGGCCGGGCCGACCGGCGGGGCCGGGTTGGCCTGTCCAGCCGGAATTTGCAGCTTGATCTGTCCTGTAATCTTCTTTGCCATAAAATCTCTTTTCTATGCTTTCTCCACCTGCCAATACTCCAGTTCCACCGGCGTATTGCGCCCGAAAATATTCACCGTCACTTTCAGTTTCCCGCGCTCGGGTTCGATCTCTTCGATCACCCCGCTGAAGTTCAGGAACGGCCCGTCGTTGATCTTCACCGTCTCGCCCGCTTCAAAATGGACCTTCGGCTTCTCCGTTTCCTCCGACTCCGAAATCTGCGCCTTGATCGTGGCAATCTCGTCCGGCGTCACCGGAATCGGGCGGTCTCCGCCCACAATCCCGATCTTCCCCGGCGTGTCTTGGATGAAATACCACGGCTTCTCCAGTATCCGGTTCGCTTCATCCAGCAGCACCATATCGACATAGACATAGCCCGGATGCAGCTTGCGGCTGGTGACGGTTTTTTTGCCCCCGCGCACATCCACAACCTTCTCCACCGGGACCAGGACTTCCTTGATATACTCGCCCATCTCCTCCGCCTTCAGGCGTTTTTCGATGTTCTCTTTGACCTTCTGCTCCTGGCCGGACAAAGTATGGATGACAAACCATTGGCTTTTTGACATGGGCAAATCCTTAGACAATATAATGCATCACAAGGGTCACCACGTAATCCACCCCCATGGTGAACCCGCCCAGGATGCCAACCGAAATGATCACCACCACCGTGGATCCCGTTAATTCATCCCACGTCGGCCACGTGCATTTCACCAGTTCATCCCACGTCTCGTGGAAGTAGCCGGACAGGCGCAAAAACGCCCCCTGCCGCCACAGCAGCGCAAACGCCACCAGGGCCACCATGGCCACAATTAATCTTGTCAAATAATCTTTCATTCAACGCATTCTCCTGATGGCGGAGGGGGAGGGATTCGAACCCCCGGGGCGGTTTCCCGCACAACGGTTTTCAAGACCGTCGCAATCGACCACTCTGCCACCCCTCCGGCTGCCCTTCCCCGGGCTTGCCTCCCACGATGGCAGGGCGGGAGGGACTCGAACCCCCAACCGACGGTTTTGGAGACCGCTACTCTACCAATTGAGCTACCGCCCTGTGCCGTCGAGTGGTCCCTCATCCCCGGCAGAAGCCGCCTCGCGCGCTCCTGCCGTAAAATCAAGCTAATATCTCGGACACACGGCCTGCCCCGATCGTTCGGCCGCCTTCGCGTATCGCGAAGCGCTGCGTCTTTTCCATCGCCACCGGGGCGATTAATTCGATTTCCACCGAGACGTTGTCTCCCGGCATCACCATCTCCACCCCCTGCGCCAGTTTCACCGTGCCCGTCACGTCCGTGGTGCGAAAATAAAACTGCGGCCGGTAATTGGTGAAGAAAGGCGTGTGCCGGCCTCCTTCATCCTTGGACAGAACGTAAACCTCGGCCTTGAATTTCGTGTGCGGTGTGATGCTGCCCGGCTTGGCCAGCACCATGCCCCGTTCCACTTCGTCCTTCTTGGTGCCACGCAACAGTACGCCCACGTTGTCCCCCGCGCTCGCCTTGTCCAGCAGCTTGCGGAACATCTCTATGTCCGTCGCCACCGTCTTCCGCGTCTCTTTCAATCCGACGATCTCGACATCGGACATCTTCAGCAACTCACCGCGCTCCACGCGCCCGGTCACGACCGTCCCGCGCCCTTCAATGTTGAACACGTCCTCGATGCACATCAGGAACGGCTTGTCCACTTCGCGCGTCGGCAGCGGAATGAAGCTGTCCACCGCCGCCAATAGCTCCTCAATGGATTTCAACCCCGCCGGCGTCCCGTTCAGGGCCTCCGTCGCGCTGCCGCGAACGATCGGCGTCTTGTCGCCCGGGAACTGATATTTCGTCAGCAAATCCCTGATTTCCATGTCCACCAAATCGAGCAACTCGGGATCATCCACCAAATCCACCTTGTTCAAATAAACCACGATCGCCGGCACGCCCACCTGCCGGGCCAGCAAAATATGCTCGCGCGTCTGCGGCATCGGGCCGTCCGCCGCGCTCACCACCAGGATCGCCCCGTCCATTTGCGCCGCCCCCGTGATCATGTTCTTGATGTAGTCGGCGTGGCCCGGACAATCCACGTGCGCATAATGGCGCAGGGGAGATTCATATTCGACGTGCGACACGGCGATCGTCACCGTCTTGGTCGCGTCGCGAACCGTGCCCCCCTTCGTGATGTCCGCGTAACTGATGGGCACGGCCATGCCCTTCTTGCTTTGAACTTCAACAATCGCGGCGGTCAAGGTGGATTTGCCATGGTCAACGTGCCCAATCGTGCCGATGTTGACATGGGGTTTCGTTCTTTTGAAGGCTTCTTTTGCCATAATCTCCTGCGTGTTTTTGTTTATGTTTTAACGGTCATTCATGATCTTCATCGATCACTACGACCTTTATTTCTTCTGCAAAATTCTCACTCTTTGCCATTCACCACGGTTATCATGGAGCCCATGATCAGAATTGAACTGATGACCTCGTCCTTACCAAGGACGCGCTCTGCCAACTGAGCTACATGGGCAGAAGTCAAAGTCCCCTGCTCCTGACCGTGCGAAACGACAAAAAACCACTGCCCCTGCTCCCTCCGCTTTCGAAAGGGCTACGGGGCATAATGGTCAATTTGCTATGTCTAGCCCGATAACTTCGCGCAAAAATAAGCCCCCCGGCAAAGGATGTCAACGGCTTTTTTCAGGTTTTTTCTCGAGGGGAGACAGAACCGGAAAACTCTCTGGATTTGTCTTAAAAACAATTGTTTGCTGTTTATTGATAACACGTTACAACAAAACCGCTTTGCCTTTCCATACAGCATTACTGCTCTTTACGCTTTTTCGGCGCGTAAGTATGTGTCGAGAATCCGTAAAACACTTCGGCGGCTTCCATGATCGTTTCGGAAAGAGTCGGATGCGGATGGACCGATTCGGCCAGGTCGCGCACGGTGGCGCCCATCTCGATGGCCACCACCCCTTCGGCAATCAACTCGCCCGCGCCATGCCCCACGATGCCGATGCCCAGGACGCGCTCGGTTTCCGGGTCAACAATCAATTTCGTCAGCCCGTCCGGGCGGTCGTAGGTCAGGGCCCGCCCGGATGCCCCCCAGGGGTATTTGGCCACTTCCACCGTCAGCCCCTTGCTTTTCGCCTCGGCCTCGGTCAATCCGCACCACGCCAGTTCCGGATCGGTGAATACGACGGCCGGAATGATGACGCCCGCCGAGATGCTTTCTCCGCCCACAATGGTTTCGACGGCGATGCGCGCCTCTTTGGACGCTTTGTGGGCCAGCAAAACACCCCCCGCAATGTCGCCAATGGCCATGATAAAGGGATCAGCGGTTTCCTGCTTCTCGTTGACCTTGATGAACCCGCGTTCGTCCTGCTCAACCTTCGTGTTTTCCAAGCCAAGGTCCCCGCAATACGGCACGCGCCCCACCGCAACGAGCACGCGGTCGTAAAATTCCTCCTTCTCGGCCTTGTCCGGTCCCTGCGTGACGGTGCGGATCTTCTTCCCCTTGGTGGACATGTGGATCACCTTCGTATTAAGTCGCAGTTCGCGGAAGTTCTTCTCCGCGTATTTCACGATGGGACGCACCAGGTCGGGGTCGGCCCCGGCCAGGATACCGGACAGGGCTTCGACCACGACCACTTTGCTGCCAAGGTTGGCATAGACGCTGCCCAATTCCATGCCGATGTAACCGCCGCCGATGACCAGAAAATCTTCCGGCAAATCCTCGATTTCCAGTGCCTCGGTTGAAGTCATGACGCGCGGATTGCCCAGATCAAAGGCCTTGGGCAGCGCGGCCTTGGAGCCGACCGCGACAACGGCCTTGTCAAATGAAACAATTTGCTGGCCTTCGGCCGTCTCGACGCGCAGGGACTGCGAGCCTTCGAAATGGCCGCGTCCCGTCAGCACCTGCACGCCGCGCTTTTTGGCCAGGAAACTGACCCCGCCGCAGAGTTTATCGACAATCGAGTCTTTCCAAGCGCGCAGTTTGTCCAATTCGATTTGCGGCGGCCCGAAGGTGATGCCGCGATGGGCCGATTCCCGGGCTTCGCCGATCATCTGGGCGGCGTACAGCAGGGCCTTGGAAGGAATGCAGCCGCGATTGAGACAAACGCCACCCAGTTTCTTGTCCTGTTCGACAAGTAGAACTTTTTTGCCAAGGTCAGCGGCGTAAAAGGCGGCGGCGTAGCCTCCAGGCCCGGCGCCAAGAACAACAATCTCTGTTTTAATGGGGTCCACAATAAGTTGCTGGTTAGGGCATCGATAAGCTCAGCCCAGTTGTTTTTCGTCAAATGTTTCGAATCCCCGCGCCAAATCCACCATGAATCGCACCGCCGCGCCGCCGTCGATGACCCGATGATCATAGGAAAGCGCCAGAGGCAGGACCAACCGCGGCTCGATCTTCCCGTCGCGCACCGTCGCCCGCATGACGCCGCGGCCCAGGCCGAGGATCGCCGTTTCCGGCAGGTTGATGATCGGGGTGAAATGCAGGCCGCCGATGCCGCCTTGATTCGAAATGGTGAAGGTGCCGCCCTGCAGTTCCTCCAGCGAAATTTTCCGCTCGCGGGTCTTCACTGCGATTTCGTTCAGCTCCTTCGACAGGGTCAGCACGTCCTTTTTGTCGGCGTCCCTCAGCACCGGCACAATCAAGCCCTGCTCGGTGTCCACGGCAATGCCAATATGCACGTATTCCTTGTAAATCACTTCGCCGGAGGCCAGGTCGAGGCTGGTGTTCAGCACCGGATGCTTCTTCAACGTCTCCGCCACGATCTTCAGGACGAAGGAGGTCAGGGTCAGCCGCGCGCCTTTTTTCTCATAAGCCTCGGCGTGCTTCTTGCGCAAGTCGTTCAGCGCCGTGATGTCCGCCTCGTCAAATTGCGTGACGCGCGGCACGGCGTTCCAGCTCTCGCTCATGCGCTGCGCGATGGTCTTGCGCAAGGGCGACATGGGCCGTTTGGCAATCGGGCCCCATTTGGAGAAATCTGTTTTTTCAGATTTGACCGGAGCGCCGGCCGGACCCGCGGCGCGGGGCTGGGTCGCCAGGCGCTGCAAGCGCTCAACGTAAGCGCGCACGTCGGCCATGACAATTCGTCCGCCATTTTCGCTGCCGCGAATTTTTCTCAGGTTGATGCCCAATTCGCGCGCCAGGCGGCGGATGGTGGGCGACGCGGCTGGCTCGGGGCCGGATGCTTCTTCCTCAGGTTCGGCAACTTCATCGCCTGTTTCCTCCTCCGGCGGAGGCTGCGCGGGCGCGGGCCGGGTGGCACGAGGCGCAGGGGCAGGGGCGGGTTTCTGGCCGGCAGGCTTGGCGGGAGCCGCCGGACCAGTTTCGAGGGACAAAATCGGCTGCCCCACCGAGATCGTGTCGCCGACCGCGACGATGATTTTGGTGACTTTGCCCGCAACGGAGGCCGGCACCGGCGCGACTGCCTTGCCCGTTTCCAATTCAATGATCCCCTGCCCTTTTTGAACTTGCTCGCCCTCCTTGACCAATATGCTCACGACGCTGCCTGAATCAACGCCTTCACCCAGCGGAGGTAATTTCAGATCCATATATTTGATTTAAAACGCCACAATCTGCGGAAACCTCTTATCAGGGTCAATATTCAAGTCTTTAATGGCCCGGGCCACGACCGCGTGGTCCACCTCGCCCCGCTGGGCCAGCGCGTGCAGTGTCGCCACCACCGTGGCTTCGGCATCGACCTCGAAAAACCGGCGCAGATGCGCCCGCGTGTCGCTGCGGCCAAAGCCGTCCGTCCCCAAGGTGGTCAACCCGCCCGGCACCCATTTGGCAATCTGGTCCGGCACAATCTTCATGTAGTCGGACACCGCGACGAACGGGCCGCTTTCCTTTTCGAGCACTTGCCGGATATGGGGCTTTTGCGGCGGCTCGGCGGGATGCAACCGGTTCCAGCGTTCCACCAGCAGTGCTTCGTTGCGCAGGTTCTTGTAACTGGTGGCGCTCCATACGTCCGCCGAGACATCATATCGCTCCGCCAAAATCTCCTGGGCCTGCAACGCCGACCGGATGATGCTGCCGCTGCCGAGAATTTGCGCCTTGTGTTTCTTCCCCTCCGGCCCCGTTTTGAACTTGTACAACCCTTTGATGACGCCCTCCTCAACGCCCGCGGGCATGGGAGGCATGAGATAATTCTCGTTGTAGAGACAGAGGTAATAAAAGATTTCCTCGCCGTTCTGGAACATCCGCCTCATGCCATCGCACACAATGATGGCGATTTCATAACCAAAAGCGGGATCGTAGGCATACAACGTCGGCACCGTGCCGGCCAGGATCGGGCTGTGTCCGTCCTGATGTTGCAGGCCTTCGCCGTTGAGCGTGGTGCGGCCCGAGGTCGCCCCCAGCAAAAAGCCCTTGGCCCGGCTGTCCGCCGCCAGCCATATTTCGTCGCCCACGCGCTGCGGCCCGAACATCGAGTAATAAATGTAGAAGGGAATCAGATTGATGCCGTAGTTGGCGTAAGCCGTGCCGGCCGCCACGAAGGACGCCATCGAACCGGCCTCGGTGATGCCTTCCTCCAGGATCTGGCCGTCCTGTGCTTCATGATAAAAACTCAGGCCGGTGCTCTTATCGACCGGCTCGTAGAGCTGGCCTTTCGAGGAGTAAATGCCCACCTGGGCAAAGAGCGGGTCAATGCCAAATGTCCTCGCTTCATCGGGAATGATCGGCACCACCTGCCGCCCGATGGTCTTGTCACGTATAAGATTCGAAAGCAGACGGACAAATGCCATCGTTGTCGATAATTCCGCCATTCCCGATCCTTTTGCAAAATCGGGAAACGCCTCCAGCCCCGGCGTCTGCAATGCCTCCGCCTTCACCGCCCGCTTGGGCACGAATCCCCCCAGTTTCCGCCGGCGGTCCAGCAGATACCGGATTTCCGGCGAATCCTTCGCCGGCCGGTAAAACGGCGTTTCCACCACGTCTTCATCGCGCACCGGGATGTCGAACCGCGCACGAAATTCGCGCAGCTCCTTTTCATTCATCTTTTTCTGCTGATGCGAAATGTTGCGCCCTTCGCCGGCTTCGCCCAGCCCGTAGCCCTTGATCGTCTTGGCCAGAATCACCGTCGGGCCGCCCTTGTGCTCGATGGCTGCTTTGTAGGCAGCATAAACCTTCTTCGG
This sequence comes from Limisphaerales bacterium, assembly GCA_052325505.1. GTDB lineage: Bacteria > Verrucomicrobiota > Verrucomicrobiia > Limisphaerales > Palsa-1400 > DASRLE01. The sequence goes on along the minus strand of JBKQUS010000157.1, from coordinate 10,582 downwards.
GTCATGCCCGCCCCGCGTCAGACGTGTCAGATCATCGTCGGACAAATGATCAACCAGTTTCAACAACTCCGGATATTTGCCGAAAAAATGGCGGCGAATATAGCTGCCAGGCTCCACGGAGTATTTTTGGTAATCGCCATCGACGGCCTCTTCCATGCGCTTGACCAGCAGACCGGATTTGTCCAGCGCGAGCAGATCGTCCCAAGCCGTACCCCAAATGACCTTGATCACGTTCCAGCCCGCCCCGCGGAAAATACCCTCCAGTTCCTGGATGATCTTGCCGTTGCCCCGCACCGGGCCGTCCAGGCGCTGCAAATTGCAGTTAACAACCCAGATCAGGTTGTCCAGGCTCTCCCGCGCCGCCAGCGTGATCGAGCCGAGCGTTTCAGGCTCGTCCGACTCCCCGTCGCCCACAAAGGCCCAGACCCGGGGCTCTTCCACGGAAGGCAGCAAGCCGCGCGCCTTGAGATAGCGCATGAAACGCGCCTGGTAAATGGACATCAACGGCCCCAACCCCATCGATACCGTCGGGAATTGCCAGAAATCGGGCATCAGGTAGGGATGCGGATACGACGAAAGACCGCCGCCTTCCGCCAACTCCATGCGGAAGTTATGCAAGTGTCCTTCATCCAGCCGGTATTCCAGAAAGGCGCGGGCGTAATTGCCCGGCGTGGTGTGCCCCTGGAAATACACCAAATCCGCCAGCCGCCCGCCGTCGCCGCCGCGGAAGAAATGATTGTAGGCCACTTCGTAAAGTGTGGCCATCGAGGCGTAACTGGATATATGCCCGCCCACGCCGCTTTCGTTGTGATTGGCGTTGACCACCATGGCCATGGCATTCCAGCGCGCAAGGCTCTTGATGCGCCGCTCAATCTCGCGATTACCCGGATACGGCGGCTCCTTTTCAACAGGAATCGTGTTGATGTAGGGCGTGCTCACCGGCGAGGGCGTCGGCACTCCCGCCGCGCGCAAGCGCTCGATCAGTCCCGCCACTAGCAGATTCGCTTTGTCCGGCCCCTGGTTCTTCAACGTGATTTCCAGCATGGACTCGAGCGATCTCAGCCAGTCCTGGTGGTTGCCGGCTGGCGGAGGGGGGGGCGGCGGTTCGCTGGCCGCCGTTGGCGCGGGGGCGGATGGAGTTTTCTTTTGTTTCTTAATTTTTGCTACGGCCATGCGTCATCTCTCAGAATGTAAAGTCACAGTTAACGTCGAAAGCTTTGCAACACACACGTTGAGCATACCGCCAAAACCGCCTGCTGACAAATGAAAACCGGTTTTGACAATGAAAACCGGTTTCTGAAAAACCGGTTCCGCGCGGAAAGCCCCTCTGCGTGACAATTACTTTGGCGCGCGGCGAAAGCCTTTCCATGTTGATTCCATTCAATACCTTGCGGTCTTGCCGCAGGGCGGTTTACTGTTTTTTCTTGACATGGAGCACTGATTAAATATGCATTCCGAATTGGCACTACCTGCATTGAAAATCAGACAATGCAGGTAGTGCCAATTCAGCTTTCAGCAAAAGAATTCGTTGCTTACGGTTCTTGCGGAGAATTTAAATGTGGTTACCCGGCTCGAAGATCGCCTTGATGGCCCAGCGCAGTTTGGCGGGCGCGGAGCGGGGATTAGCGTGGCGCTCTTCAGCGCCCGGACGCAGCACTTCGCGGGAAATCTCCCCATAGACGCCTTCGCGAAAACCTGCTTCGAAGGACTTCTTCACGCGCCGGTCTTCACCCGAGTGAAAAGTCAGGATGGCCGCGCGCCCGCCGGGATTCAGGCACGCGGGAAGATGGCGCAAAAGAGTTTCCAGCGCCGAGAACTCGTCGTTGACCGCGATGCGCAACGCCTGAAAGACACGGCGAACCGTGAGGTCGCAATCCTCCTTGTTCAAACGCGGCAGGGCGGCCCGAATCGCCCCGGCCAGCGCGGTGGTAGTGGCAAAAGACCGCCCGGCCAAAACCGGCGCCAGGGCAGCGGCGAGCGGTTCGTCCGCGTTCTCCGTCAGCACAGTTTCCAAATCATCGGGGCGGATGCGCGCCAGAAAGGCCGAGGCGGGTTGACCGCGCGATGGATTCATGCGCATGTCGAGCGGCCCTTCATTTTTTGTCGAGAATCCGCGCCTTGGATCATCCAATTGCATGGACGACACGCCCAAGTCCGCCAGTATGATGTCCGCGCCCGCGATTCCCGCGGCGGCGAGAATTTGCGGCAGACCGGCAAAATTGCTGCGATGGGCGGTGAAAGTATCAGCGGCAAACCCCAACGCGCGCAACCGGGCTTCGGCTTTTGGAAGTTCCACCGGATCAGCGTCCAATCCCAGCAGCCGGCCGCCGGGCTGGATGCGGGCCAGAAGTTCCCGCGCATGTCCGCCAAAGCCGAGCGTGCAATCCACCGCGATCTCGCCGGACTTCGGCGCGAGAACCTCCAGAATCTCCCGCGCCATTACCGGACGATGCATTCCCGCCGGCGTCTTGCCCGAGGCAAGGACTTTCTCCACCGTTTCAGCATATCGCTCGGGATTGTGCTCCTTGTATTTCTCCTCAAAACGCCGTGGATTTCTGCCCGGATAACGCGGCCGCCTCTTCGGTCGTATCGTAGCGGGCTTGGAAGCTGTTTCGTCAGTCACAATTCTGTCAAGGTCAAGGTTCAAGCCGCAAAGTTCAAGGCCGATTGTTTCTTACATCGTCGCACAATTGAGTCTTTGTCGAAACTTTATTAAATGGGTGGGGTTTGACTGATCAATGATCTAAGAAGGCAGTCAACTCTATGAAGACAGCTTTGTTCCTGGTTCTCAGTTTATTGTGTTCCCCGGCCGGCGCGGCCAACCGCAATGATCCAAAAGCGGGGGATGAACCGCCTTTGTTGCAAGCGACCACGCTGCTGCAAGCGCCGCCCGGTGCGAAAATGGACGCCGGTTCACTTCGCGGCAAAGTGGTGGTGCTGGAGTTCTGGGCCACATGGTGCGGACCGTGCGTCGCGGCCATTCCACACATGAACGAATTGGCGGACAAGTTCAAGGACAAGCCCGTGCAGTTCATCGCCATCACCGCCGAGGATGAAACCACCATCAAAAACTTTCTCCTCAAAAGGCCAATTCACGCCTGGGTCGCCTTGGACACCAACAAGGCCATGAACAAGGCCTATGCCGTGGGTGGGATTCCACACACGGTCGTATGGGACATCAATGGCCGAATCGCCGCGATTACTTATCCGAACATGCTTTTGCCACAGCACATCAATGACCTGCTGGCCGGCAAAAAAATAAATTTGAAGGAACCCGGTGATGAAGAGGACGTTGTGGGAAACAAAAATCCAGACGCAAAGCCCCCTTTGTTTCAGGTGTTGGTGCGCCCTTCTCATTACACCAACGGTTCCTGCGGTTGCGGTCACGGAACGCTGAATGCTCGCGCTTATACCGTCTGGAACATCCTGCCCGTTGCCTTTGATACATCTTCTGACCGCATCTGGACAAACGCGTCATTACCCGGGGAAAAATATGATTTCACAGTTTTTCAACCTTGTCAAAACGCTATCGGCCCCCCCGTGGACTTAACGATCCTGCTCCAGCAGGCATTGAAATCAGCGTTTGGCTTGGTTGGATTCAAAGAGACAAATGACATGGAGGTTTTTCTTTTGAAAGTGAAAGAACCGAAGCCGGCGGGTTTGGTGGTGTCACCGACACCTGGGGGCGCGTTCCATTACGGACCAGGAGATATTGGAGGAGTGGACGTTTCCATGGACGGGCTTGCCGCCGCGTTGGAAAGCAATTTAAAGAAACCGGTCATTGACGAAACGGGCCTGACCAACCACTACGATTTTTCTCTGCAATGGGACCAAAAATCACCGGATCAGCCCAATCCCGAAGGTCTGATGAAGGTTCTCCGGCAGGATCTGGGGTTGGATCTCGTGCCAGCGGTGCGATCCATGGAGGTCGTGCGCGTTGAGCAAGTTAAGGCAAGTCAGCCGACCCCCAAATGAGCCTGTGGCCGTGAAAAAGCCCGCACTTTGACGAATGTTCTGCTAAAGTTCGCTCCATGAGTGCGCAACGTGTTGTGGTCGTGGGCGGCGGCCCCGCTGGTTTTTTTGCGGCGATCACTTGCGCGGAAGTCATGCCCGGGGCGGTCGTCACGGTGCTGGAAAAAGGGGCGCAGTTCCTGGGCAAAGTCCGCATTTCCGGCGGCGGACGCTGCAATGTCACTCATGCCTGCTTCGATCCGCGCGAGTTCACGACGCGCTTTCCGCGCGGCCAGCGCGCCTTGCTCGCACCCCTCCAGGTTTTCCAGGCCGGCGACACCGTCGCTTGGTTCGAATCCCGTGGTGTCAAACTTAAAACTGAAAGCGATGGACGCATGTTTCCAGCCAGCGATTCATCGCAGACCATTATTGATTGCCTGATGAGCGCGGCCAGGACGGCCGGCGTGAAGTTGCTGGCCAACTGCGGTGTGGCGCGGGTTGCCAAACAACCCGGGGGCACCTTCCAACTGGCGCTGGCCAACGGCCAATCGCTCATCTGCGACCGGTTGCTTTTGGCCACGGGCGGATGCAGGGCCGCCTTGGCGGGTGAACTGGCGGTGTCTCTCGGCCACACCCTCGAACTCCCCGTGCCGTCATTGTTCACCTTTCACATTGAAACACCGTGGCTGCGGGACTTGTCCGGAGTTTCCATTGCATCAGTCTCGGCGTCGGTGCCGGGAACGAAGTTGCGCGAGCACGGAGCCTTGCTTCTCACCCATTGGGGCTTGAGCGGTCCGGTCATACTCCGGTTATCGGCCTGGGGCGCGCGCATTTTGCACACTTTGAACTACCAGTTCCCGCTCCTCCTCAACTGGCTCCCTCATCTTGACGCGGAAAAAATCGCGTCGGAACTCTGCGCGCGGCGCGGGGCGCAACCCGCCCGCCTCATCGTCAATACGCCGATTGCGCCTCTGCCGGGCCGTCTTTGGGAACAACTGGTCATGGCGGCGGGCATCCCGCGCGATACGCGCTGGGCCGCGTTCTCGCGTGCCGCGCAACATGCCCTCGTCCAGCAACTCATCCGCACCGAACTTGAAGTGGCCGGCAAAAGCCTGAACAAGGACGAATTTGTCACCTGCGGCGGCGTGCGATTGGGCGAAGTTAATTTCAAAACGATGGAGAGCCGGATTTGCCCCGGCTTGCACTTTGCCGGCGAACTCCTGGACATTGACGGCATCACCGGCGGCTTCAATTTTCAGGCCGCCTGGACCACCGGCTGGATTGCGGGCCGGGCCATGGGAGAAAGCCAGAAGTAAGAATTAAACAAAAATCGTCTGCGACCGCGCCGGCCCAACGGACACAATTCTCAACCGTGCGCCAGTCAATTCCGCTAGGGCCTTCAGATAATTTCGCGCCGCAACGGGCAGGTCTTTCCATTTCGCGCAACGGGTCGTCGAAGTTTTCCAGCCCGGGAATTCGGCATAAACCGGTTCGCATTTGGCCATCAGTTCGATGTCCGTCGGCACATAATCCAGCCGCGTCACCCCCGTGCGGTAGCCAAGGCAAACCTTGATCGTTTCCACCGTGTCCAAGCCGTCCAGGCACGTCACCGCCAGTTCATCGATGCCGTTGAGAATCGTGGCGTAATGGGTCGCCACCGCGTCGAACCACCCGCAACGCCGCGGCCGGCCCGTCGTCGCGCCGAATTCCCGCCCCATGCCATGCAGCATGTCGCTAATGTCCGCGCTCTCCGTCGGCAGCGGCCCCTCGCCCACGCGCGTTATGTAGGCCTTCATCACCCCCATCACGCTGTCCATTTTGTGGGGCGGCATGCCCGAACCGGTGCAGGCCCCGCCCGCCGTCGTGTTGGACGAAGTGACAAACGGATATGTTCCGTGGTCGATGTCCAAAAACGTGCCTTGCGCGCCCTCGAACAAAATCTCCGCCCCGGCCCGCGCGGCCTGGTGCAGCAACACAACGGTATTCGTCACAAACGGCCGCAATTGATCTCCCGCCGCCCGGTAAGCGGCGTGGACCTTGGCAAATGAAAGGGGCTTCGCCCCGAGGGCCTTCAAAATCTCGTTGTTCTCCATGATCTTCGAGCGCAGCAGCGCCTCGAACCGGTCCGCATTAATCAAATCAACCATGCGCAGACCCGTCCGCGCTGCTTTGTCGCCGTAAGCCGGCCCGATGCCCCGCTTGGTCGTCCCGATTTTGTCTTTGCCTTTGAGGATTTCCCGTTGCTTATCCAGCTCCCGGTGATACGGCAAAACCAGATGGGCCGATTCGCTGATGAACAGACTTTTGACCTGCACCCCGAGCTTTTTCAAATCATTGATTTCCTCCACCAGACTCACCGGATCCACCACCACCCCGTTGCCAATGACGCATTTCTTGCGGCGGCGCAGAATGCCGGACGGAATGAGATGCAGGACATACCGGTTGCGCCCGATATACACCGTGTGCCCGGCGTTGTTGCCGCCCTGCGTGCGGACGACGATGTCGGCCTTGTCGGTCAAAACATCAATAATTTTTCCCTTGCCCTCGTCGCCCCACTGGGCGCCGACTAAAATCGTATTGGCCATGATCTTTTTGCAGATTCCATTTTGCGCTGTGCCGCGGCAATAAAAATCCCGGAAAGTAAATTCCGGGGCCGCCGCTCAAGTCTTTACGCGCAGAGCCTAGAGAAAAGAGGCTCCCGTGTCAAGGAACCCGGAAGGCTTTTGCAATTTGGCCGTCCCGCGCTACACTCCGCCCATGAAATCGCGGGTTCTTTCCACCCTGGCCCTCCTGGCGCTGCTTTTGGGCGCGTCCAGCCAGGGGCTGTTCGCCGCCGGTGTGACCGCTTTCGATTTGGTCAAAGAGGGCGACAAAGTCGTTCCCCAGCAAGCCAGGGACAAAGTAACGCAACTGTATTCGGACAAATCGACCGGCACGCTGGTCCCAGATGTCTGGCATATCGGCTATTTCGACTCCACCGCTGCCTTCAAGACGACGGAAGTCCTGTTCGTTGCCGGCAAGGTCAAGGAAATCACCCGGCCCAAGCGGCTGTTCGATTCGTTCACCGGCTCCAAGCAACTGGACCGGAGGAAACTGAAAATCAATTCCGACCGCGCCCTGGCCATTGCCCTGAAGGCACCCCTGCTGAAAAACCTCCATTTGCAGGCCACCCAGTTCTGGCTGGAACGGGTACCGATGGGCTCAGCCTGGAAGATTCGCTTCTGGGCGTCCCGCCAGGGCAAGCCAGACCAGACGGTTGAAATCGGCGATCTTTTCCTCTCCGCCAAAACCGGTGAAATCATCAAAACCGACCTGCACACCCAGAAAGCCGATTGACTCGCCTATGCTCTTGATATTCCCGCCCTGAGCCACGATGATGTGCCCAGGAACCAGCCGGGATTCGCAATGTTGCCCCGTCGTGCGAGTCCCTGTATCGAAAGCAAAAGAATGTCAGACCTAATCGCCATTGTGGGACGGCCCAACGTCGGAAAATCCGCGCTGTTTAATCGCATCGTCGGAAAGCGCATCGCCATCGTCCACGACGAACCCGGCGTCACGCGCGACCGCGTCACCGCCGAGGCCGAATGGCGCGGGCGCGTTTTTACCCTCGTGGATACCGGTGGCATCGGACTGTCGCGCCGGGAAAAGGCGCAAAACATCATCGCGCAAGCGGCCATCGAACAGGTGCAATTGGCCATTGACGCCGCCTCCGTCATCCTCCTGGTCGTCGATGTGCAGGAAGGGATCGTCCCCCTCGACCGCGAGGTTGCGCAACGCTTGCAGCATTCCGGCAAGCAGGTGCTGGTGGCGGTCAACAAAGCCGACAACGATCGCGATGAGGCCGGGGCCGATGAATTTGCCGCGCTGGGTTTTCCCAGAATCTTCCCCGTCAGCGCCATTCACCATCGCGGCACCGAGGCCCTGATGGACGCCGCCGTGGCGCTGCTTCCGCCCGAAACCGCCGTGGCGCAACAGAAATCTCCCGACGCCGAGCCTGCCCTCAAGCTGGCCGTCGTGGGCCGGCCCAACGTCGGCAAGTCCTCCCTCATCAATGCCCTGACCCGTTCGCAGCGCGTCATCGTCACCCCCATCCCGGGCACCACGCGCGACGCCGTGGATGTCCCTTTCGAGGTCGAGACCGACGGGCGGCGGCAAAAATATATTTTGATTGACACCGCCGGCGTCCGCCAGGAACGGCGCATCGACGATTCCGTCGAGTTTTTCAGCGTCAAACGCACCGAGGATTCCATCGCCCGCAGCGACATCGTCATTTTTGTGATGGACGCGGAAGCCGGCCTGACCAGCCAGGATAAGAAAGTCGCCGGCAAGATCGTCGAGGAGCGCAAGGCCTGCATTTTGGTTGTCAACAAATGGGACCTCATGGTGCCCGAGCTGGACACCGCGCGAAAGGAATTGCGCCAAAGGGAGGGTGAAAAAAGGCGCGAAGGCCAGGAAAAGCCTCTGGCCAACCTGTCGGAATTCGCCGGATGGTTGCAGGAAAATTTGTTTTTTCTCGATTATGCCCCGGTCCTTTTCACCTCCGCCAAATCGGGCTTTCATCTGGACCGCCTGCTTGAGTCGATCCGTTATGTATCCGCCCAACTCCAACAAAAGGTGCCCACCGCCATCCTCAATCGCACTCTGCGCGACGCCATTGAACGCCGCCAGCCTGTCAGCTCGGCCGGGCACCGTTTGAAGTTCTTTTACGCCACGCAGATCAGGCAATCGCCGCCCACTTTTCTCTTGTTCGTCAACCGCGAAGATTTGTTTTCCGACCAGTATAAGAGGTATTTGGTGGGCGAAATGCGGCGCGCTTTCGGTTTCGAAGGCTGCTTCATCGTGCTGGTGGGGCGGGCGCGCGCCAAGACCATTGAACCCGTCCGCAAGACCAGACCCCGAAAGTCCCGCCGACATCCCCTAAAACCCCGCCTTGAGCCTCACCTGCGCAGGGCAAAATAGCCGCCAAGCGCCCAAAATCGGCCTAAAGTTGTTCACAATGGGGTTGCCAACCTTGTTCACAATGCCGAAAAAAGTGCCGTTTTTACGGCATAATTCGGGGCTTCGCCCGTGAACAACAAAAAAATATCTTTTTTTCAGATTTCTCTTGCAGGCACTATATGTGGTGGTTAGAGTTACGTTTACTCCCTACTGAATGGGGCTGGCGGTCTGTAAATGACCGCCTTTTTTCCGCAGTAGGGCCGGATATTTGGATTTTTTGCAGAATTTTTAACTGAAGGCACGAGAATAAGGATTTCCTATGATTGATGCGCGTGAGCACGTTCGTCCAGCCGCCTCGACTCATGGTCGGCGGCGTTCAAAAACAAGCCCCTCTGCTGCGGTTCGCGGCCAATTGCCGGCTGCGCCGTCCAGGAAAGCCCTGCCCATCGAGAGGATTTTCAGCGACGCCGCTGTTAAACCCTTTGACCAGGTTGAATGGGAAAAACGCACCGCCGAAATCACCGATGACGGCGGCAAAGTCATTTTCAAACAGGAAAACGTCCAAGTCCCCAAATCCTGGTCGTTCCTGGCCACCAAGGTGGTCGTCTCGAAGTATTTCTACGGCGAACAACACACCACGGAACGGGAGACGTCCGTCCGTCAATTGATCCATCGCGTTTGCCGGACGATTGCTGATTGGGGCGTTCAGGACGGTTATTTCGACAAGGCCGGCGGGGAGGTTTATTACGATGAATTGTCTTGGCTCTGCCTCAACCAATACGGCGCCTTTAACTCCCCGGTCTGGTTCAACGTCGGCCTTTTCCATCAATACGGCGTCGGGCGCGCCTCCTCGCGCGGCAACTGGTTTTACAATCGCCAGACGCAAACCACCGAACGCGCCTTGACTCAATACGAATATCCCCAGGGCAGCGCCTGCTTCATTCAGTCCGTGCAGGATAACATGGAGAGCATCATGCATCTGGCCGCGAGCGAGGCCATGCTTTTCAAATACGGTTCCGGCACCGGCAGCGATCTCAGCCCCATTCGTTCCAGCCGCGAAAAACTCAGCGGCGGCGGTCGTCCCAGCGGCCCCCTGTCCTTTCTCAAGGTCTATGACCAGGTGGCCAATGTCGTCAAATCCGGCGGCAAAACCCGCCGCGCCGCCAAGATGAATACCTTGCGCGACACTCACGGCGATATCGAGGAGTTCATTGACGCCAAGCAGAAGGAGGAAAAGAAGGCCTGGGCGTTGATCGAGCAGGGCTACGACGGCTCCTACAACGGCGACGCCTACGGCAGTGTCATGTACCAAAACGAAAACCTTTCCGTGCGGGCCACCGACGAGTTCATGCACGCCGCCCTCGCTGGCAAGGAGTGGTTCACCCGCACCGTGACCGGCGCTCCCCTCGAAAAGAAGGATGCCGCCACCTTGCTCCACAAAATCGCCGCCGGAACCTGGACGTGCGGCGACCCGGGCTTGCAATACGACGGCGCCATCCAAAAATGGCACACCTGCAAGGGCACCGAGCCGATTAATTCCACCAATCCCTGCTCCGAATACGTCTTTCTCGACAACACCGCCTGCAATCTCGCCTCGCTCAACTTGATGAAGTTTAAACGCGACGATGGCCGGTTTGACATCGAACGGTTCAAGGCCGCCATCCGCATTTTCATCACCGCCCAGGAAATCATC
>JBKQUS010000156.1:0-36100 GCA_052325505.1 Limisphaerales bacterium | reverse complement strand
GAAAACTCTTCTTCCGACTCTTGGAACAGGCAGTCCGGGTCGGACCAGTAACTTACGAAACGATCATCCAAGGAACACCTCCTCTACACCAGCAGTAGTGGTGTAGTAGCAAAGTGGATAGCCCTATACCACGAATTACCCTGAATTAGCCGGAATTTTCGCGCTTGAGTCTCGGCCTTTCCCGCGACCTCCCCCCCGGGGGGATACCCCCGAGAAATTATCGAGAAATCCGAGAAATCTGCGAGGTGCCGGCGGTCCTGGCAGCAACGCTGCTGAGGGGTCGAGGCGTCCAGGGGTCTGGAGCCGTCACACCGTCACAAATGTTGATGGTCAAGGACTTAAGGATGGGGCTACCCGTCACAAATGCCGTCACAAGCCGGCACGGAACCGTCACAATCTTTGGAAAGTGTGAATTAGGAATTAAGAATTAAGAAATGGACCCCCCACAACAAAAGGGGCTGCGCCCTGCGGAAGCCGTGTCGAAGGCCTCTCCGCTCCAATTACAAAAGAAACTTTGAAAGATTCGCCGGCCTTGCGCGTATTGCCCCTAGGTTCAGATGAGATCAACCAATAAAAAAGGCAACTTATGAGCGCATCCAAAACAAATACGGACATTTTTCTGCGGATACCGGTCAGGCCGGCGCCTCAAACCGGTCGCCGGAATGAATCTTTGACAGTGGCGGTGGAGGCCGCTGTCGAGAATCTTGACGAAGACGCCTTCAGCCTGCCGGCTGGGCGGCATAGTTTTTCGCTCCTCGATGCCAAACGATTGCTGGCATTGCTTTCCTGGAGCTATGCCCGCGATCTCTACAGTTCGGCGGAAATCCACTCGCGACTGCGACGCAGCGGGACCGCCGAACTGTGGGATGGCGGAGTTCCGGACGCGGTGGACATTGCCCGCTTCCGCATGGAAAACCGCCGGGCGCTTCACTCCTGCCTGGAAGTGGCGTTGCGTTTTTTGGCGGCCAAAAAAGTGGTCGAGGGCATCGTCACCCGGATCAATGAAGCGTACATCGCCGCCGAAGCCACGCGGCGCATCATCGCGGCGATATTCGTTGACAACGCCGCAGAAGAGGCGATGACTCTGTTGTGAATGTCATCCTGCCCGTCATCGCGGCGAAAACCATCGACCAGTCCGCTGCCGCCCGGGTAGGGACATAATCCCCGCGCCAGCCTGCCAGCGACGGGGCACGGATTTTGCTTGCCAACTGGTCGGGAAAAGCGCATGAATAGGAGGCGTTATGGGGCCGTCACATGCAACGTCGCAGCACACGCGGGCCACGCTGATTCGGCGATTGAAGAATTGGCAGGATCAGGGCAGTTGGCAGGAGTTTTACGATACTTATTGGAGGCTGATCTACGGGGTCTCGCGAAAATCCGGCCTGACTGACGCGGAGGCGCAGGACGTGGTGCAGGAGACGATGCTGGCGGTGGCCAAACACATGCCAACGTTCACGTATGATCCCAAACTCGGCTCGTTCAAGGCCTGGCTGCTGAACATGACGCGATGGCGGATTCAGGATCAATTTCGCAAGCGCCGCACGGTGGACGTGACGACGCGCCGGACGGAAGACTCCGACCCTGGTCAAACCAGCTTCATCAACCGTGTGCCCGACCCGGACAGCCAGCACATTGACGCAGTTTGGGAGCTCGAATGGGAACAAAATCTGCTGGCCGCCGCCCTGGATCGGGTCAAGTGCCATGTGGATCCGCTCAAGTACCAAATCTTCGATTTATACGTCAATCAAGGTTGGATGCCGGAGAAAGTGGCGCGGAGTTGCGGCATATCGGTGGACGAGGTTTACCTGGCCAAACATCGCATCACACAGTCCATCAAGAGCGAGGTCGAACGGTTGGAGAGGGAGATTCGTTAGCCGCGCCATCGCTTCCCGGTTTTACGCGCCACGCCGTTACTCCATAAAACCGAGATAAATGCATTTCAGATATTCGCCTTCCGGGAAGGTGGCGGGGTGATCCGGCGGATGGCGCGTGGCGCGAAGTTCGTTGAATCTGCGCCCCGATTTTTGGGCGGTGGCGCGGGCCAGGTTGAAAAACTCTTCGGCGGACACATGCGCCGAACAGGAGGCCGCCACGAGGATGCCGTTTTTGTTCAAACGCGCGAGGCTCGCCTCGATCAGTTTCGCGTAGGCCGCCATGGCCTCGCCTTTTTCCGATTCCCGTTTGGCCAGCGACGGCGGGTCAAGAATAATTAAGTCGAAGCACTCCTTCGGCTTTTCCCGCAGCCAGGCGAAGGCGTCGGCTTGAAGGGTTTCGTGGCGACATCGTGCCGAGGGCGGCTGATCCTGGTTCAGGGCGAAATTGCGGCGCGCCGAGGCCAGGGCGTGTTTGCTGATGTCCAGGCTGCAAACACGGACGGCGCCGCCGCGCGCGGCATAAACGGAAAATCCGCCGGAATAGCTGAATAAATTCAAAACAGAGCGTCCCTGCGCCAAAGCCCCGACGTTGCGCCGGTTTTCCCGTTGATCGAGAAAGAAGCCTGTTTTTTGCCCGCGCAATACATCGGCTTCGAAACGCAATCCATTTTCCAGAAAGATCACCGGTCCGTCGAGCGCCGCGCCATGCAATATACGGCCGTCTTTCACGCCATACTCGTCCAGGGCCTGTTTCTGGATGTTGCGGCTGAGACGCAGAATGAGGCGGCCTTCGCCTTTGAGCAGCTCGGACGTCTCATCGAGTCGCGGCAGCCAGGCCGCCGTGTAAATCTTGAGGACGCGCGTGGCGTCATATTGATCCAAAACAAGACCCGGCCAGCCGTCGTTTTCGCCGTTGATGCAGCGAAAGCCGGTGGTTTGCGGATTGAACAGGCCCCGGCGAAGGGCAAGGGCTTTGGCCGCGCGTTGTCGCCACCACGGGGAATCGAGCGGTTGCGGCTTGCCCGCGTGCAGGATGCGGACGCGAATGGGGGAATGCGCATCAAACAATCCAACGGCAAGGAATTGGTCGGCGCGGTCGAAGATAACCGCCAACTCGCCCGTCGTGCCGGGCCGGTTTTGCCCGCGCACGCTTTGCGCGAAGACCCAAGGATGCCCCCCGCGCACGCTGTTTTCCGCCGCCGCCGTGACGCGGAGGCGAAGACTCGGGCGACCCGATATGGCGGGCTCTTTTGCTGTTTTCACTGGAACGGCGATTGAAACAATGACGAATGATCGCGCGAAAAGCGATCCATGATCAAAGCCAAAATAACCAATCCGCCATGGCCGGCATTGTAAATGCTTTAATGGATATTAATATGACACCAATAAAGCGTCATCAAAACGGTCACGTGATTGACATCATACAGTGGGTTGGGTTGATCCTTTTAATCGGTTTCACCTACCGGCATTTTGGGCCGGAAGCCCGCACGCCGATCACCCCGACCGTCATTGGCATTTTTGGCGCGGCGGTATTTCTGCTGCTCGGCCCCATCCCCTTGAAGTTCAAGGAGTAAGCCACGCTGGCGCGTGCAGTCCGATTTGTGGTTGTGAGGCCTTCCCGTTTTTCCGACACGGGAAGGCATTGTATAGCGGGCGATTCCTGATCCCCGCACAAATCAAGAACCAAAGACCGGTCAAAGCCTTCGCGGCAATAAATCATCGTTTTCCTCCCTGCTCGATTCTGAGACAAAGGTGTCTTTAATTGGCGCATCTGGCGTGGTATTTGTTTCGCCTTCATGACACGAGCGCGCAAAAAATGATCGGCCAACAATCGTCGCTAAAAGTCCCCGTCGAAGCGGGCTGGTGGAAGCAGCACTGGCGGGTGGCGGGGGTTTGTCTTGTGCTGACGGCGATCACCTTCGCCGTTTTTGGGCAGACGGTGGGCCAGGAGTTTGTTGGCTACGACGACAGCCAGTATGTATTTAATAATCCGATGGTCGCCCAAGGTCTGACGTTCAAGGGGGTTGCCTGGGCGTTCACCGGCGCTCATGCCTTCAACTGGCACCCGCTGACCTGGCTTTCCCACATGCTGGACTGCCAGCTATACGGATTGCATCCCGGTGGACATCACCTGACCAATGTGCTGATCCACACTGCGGCGGTCATCGCGCTTTTCCTGGTTCTTCGCCAAATGACCGACACTCTTTGGCGCAGTGCGTTTGTCGCGGCGGTCTTTGCCATCCACCCGTTGCGGGTGGAGTCGGTGGCATGGGTGGCCGAGCGCAAGGACGTGCTTAGCGGCTTATTTTTCATATTGACACTTGGGGCTTACGTCCGTTATGCGCGCCGGTCGTGGTCGGCGGCTCGATACGGGCTGGTGGCGCTTTTATTTGCCTTGGGCCTGATGTGCAAGCCGATGCTCGTCACGCTGCCATTGGTGCTTTTGTTGTTGGATTTCTGGCCGTTGCAACGGGTGGAACTCCGAAAGCTTTCGGGGCTGGTGCTTGAGAAACTGCCCTTGCTGGCGCTCTCTGCCGCGTCCTGCGTCGTCACGATCCTGGCTCAAAACAAGGCGCTGCAATCGACCGAGTCCTGTTCGATGCCTGTGCGTTTTGCCAACGCGCTTGTGAGTTGCGTCGTTTATCTCGGCCAGATGGCCTGGCCGTTGGGATTGGCGGTGTTTTATCCTTATCCAAAATACGGTTTTCCGCCTTGGGAAGTGGCCTCGGCCGGGTTGCTGCTGGCCGGCCTTTCCGCAGTCGTGCTGTGGCAGCGGAGGAAGCAGCCCTGGCTGCTGATAGGCTGGCTCTGGTATTTGGTGACGCTGCTGCCGGTGGTGGGAATCATCCAGGTGGGCAACCAGGCCCACGCGGACCGTTACACCTACCTGCCGCAGATTGGGATTTATCTGGCGCTAACTTGGCTGGTTGCGCAGTGGCGGCTGAATCGCGCGGCCCTTGGGATTCTCATGGCTGGCGTGGTCGCGGTGCTGATGATCTGCGCTTGGAGACAAACCACCTATTGGCAAAACGGCGAAATCCTGTGGACGCATGCGCTTGCCTGCACCACAGACAACTTCGAGGCTTGCAACGGCCTGGGCGCCGCTCTCAACGGGGAGGGAAAGGTGGACGAGGCGATCAGTTGTTTCGAGAAGGCGTTGCAAATCAACCCCAAATGCGCGGTTGCCCACAACAATCTTGGCTTGGTGCTTCTCCCGAAAGGCAGAGTGGACGAAGCGATAGCCCATTGCCAGCAATCGCTTCAGCTCAGGCCCGACTACAAGGAAACCCATGTCAACCTTGGCAACGCCTATGTCCATAAGGGAAAAATGGACCTGGCAATCGCCGAGTACCAAGCGGCGCTGGCCATTGATTTCGACTACGCTGATGCTCACAATAATCTGGCCAATGCCCTTCTGGCCGGGGGCAAAGTGGACGAAGCAATCGCCGAGTACCATGAAGCGCTGAAAATTAACCCTAACTCCACGGATGCCAAATACAACCTCGAAATCGCTCTGCGCCGCCGGGCTGCGCCGCAAACCAGCGCCGGCCCGGCGGAAGCGCTTTGCCATGTTGGCAACGATTTTCTTCAAAAGGGCAGAGTGGACGAAGCAATTGAGCAATTCCAAAAGGCTCTGCAAATCAACCCCGGTTACGCCAAAGCCCACAACAACCTTGGCAACGCCTTTCTGCAAAAGGGAAACCCGGCCGAAGCGGCTGCTCAGTTTCAGCAGGCGGTGCAACTGGAACCGGAGGATCCCTGGCCGAAGAACAATCTGGCATGGATTCTGGCCACCTGTGCGGAGGCATCGCTACGCGACGGCGGCAAGGCGGTGGAATTGGCGGAACAGGCCAACAAGCTTCCCGGCGGAGAGAATGCGGTCATTCTGCACACCCTGGCAGCCGCCTTGGCCGAGACAGGGCGGTTTTCCGAAGCAATAGAAACGGCCCAGCGCGCCTTGCGCCTGGCCGAGGCGCAATCGAACACCAGGCTGGCCGGGCAATTGCAATCGGAGATGAAGCTGTATCAGTCAGGCAACCCATTTCATATTCCTGCTAAACCACATTAAACCACGAGGTCCGCACACCATGACCGGCCAACAATCTTCGTCAAACGTCCCCGTCGAAGCGGGCTGGTGGAAGCAGCACTGGCGGACGCCGGTGGTGTGCCTGGCGCTGGCTGCGATCACCTTCGCCGTTTTCGGCCAGACGGTGGGTTTCGGGTTCGTCAACTACGACGATGGATTCTATGTCTATCAAAACGCGAAGGTTACGGGCGGTCTAAGTCTAAAGGGCCTCGCCTGGGTCTTTACCCATGCGGACTGCCATTTATACCACCCGCTGACGATACTCTCGCTCATGGAGGATTACCAACTCCACGGACTCAACGCCGGGGGGTATCATTTCACAAACGTCCTGTTGCACACGGCATCGGTCATCCTGCTGTTCCTCGTGTTGCGCCAGATGACCGGCGCTCTTTGGCGCAGCGCGTTTGTGGCGGCGGTGTTTGCCATCCATCCGTTGCGGGTGGAATCGGTGGCGTGGGTGGCGGAGCGCAAGGACGTGCTTGCCACCTTTTTTTTTATGCTCACGCTCGGCGCGTATGCCCGGTATGTGCGCAAGCCTGAATCAATGGGCCGCTACCTGATGGTTGTCATCGCGTTCGTGCCGGCCCTGCTTTCCAAGCCGACTGTGGTGACACTGCCATTTGTGCTGTTGCTCCTTGACTACTGGCC
The DNA here is from genome assembly GCA_052325505.1 of Limisphaerales bacterium. Classification (GTDB taxonomy): domain Bacteria; phylum Verrucomicrobiota; class Verrucomicrobiia; order Limisphaerales; family Palsa-1400; genus DASRLE01. Next base: position 29,491 of record JBKQUS010000156.1, on the reverse strand, counting down.
GTTGCGCCGGTTCGAACAGTCCCGAAATTTTTCGGGGTTGGTTTTGGAAAAAATACCCCTGCTGGCGCTGGCCGCCGCGGCGTGTGCAATGACTGTTTTGGGGGCGGAGAAAGAGGTCGCAGGCTACGCCAACGTCTCCACGCTCTCGCGCGTGGGCAATGGGTTGGTTTCCTATGTTGTGTATCTCCGCCAGATGGTTTGGCCGGAAGGACTGGCGGTTTTCTATCCGCGTCCGGAGAAGGGTTATCCGGTTTGGACGATGTCGCTTTCCTTCCTCTTGCTGGCGTTGATTACTGCAGGAGTTTTGGCCTTTCGGCGAAAGCGCGGCTGGCTTTTGACCGGCTGGCTTTGGTATCTGGGAATGTTGACGCCGATGATCGGCATTGTGCAAGGGGGTGCGTTCGCACACGCGGATCGCATGACGTATTTGCCGCAGATCGGGATTAATGTGGGGCTGACATGGCTGGCGGCGGAGTGGGCCGCGAAGCGGCATTTGAGATGCATGACGGTTTGGGGTCTAATGATCACTGTGCTGGGAGTGCTGATGGTCTGCGCTTGGAAACAGACTGTGCATTGGCAAGACAGTGAGGCCTTATGGACCCACACGCTCGCCTGCACCACGGGCAACCATGTGGCCCACTACAACCTCGGCGACGATCTTGTCCAACAAGGAAGATTGGACGAAGCCATCTCGCAGTACCAGGAAGCGCTGCAAATCAAGCCGGACCATGCGGAAGCCCTGAACAACCTTGCCAATGCCCTTCTCGCCATGGGGAAACCTGACGAAGCGATCTTGCAGTATCAAAAAGCGCTCCAAATCAAACCTGACTACGCCAGCGCCCACTACAACCTCGCCATCGTTCTTCAGCAAAAAGGAAGGATGGACGAAGCAATCATTCAGTACCAGAACGCGGTGCGATTCAAGCCCGACAACGTCCAGGCCCAATACAGCCTTGCCACCGCTCTTCGGCAACAGGGCAGAGTGGACGAAGCGAAGGTTCATTACCAAAAGGTGCTTCAAATTGATCCCGGCTTCGAAGAAGGACTCTACAACCTTGGCAATGATCTGCGCCAAAAGGGCAGAGTGGACGAAGCCATTACCCAATACCAAGAGGCGCTGCAAATCAACCCCGGCTACGCGGATGCCCATGTCAATCTTGGCAGCGCCCTTCTCCAAACAGGCCGGCTGGACGAGGCAATCGCCCACTTGCAAAAGGCGCTGCAAATCAACCCCGGTTCAGGCAAAGCACACAACAACCTCGGCAACGCTCTTTTGCAAAAGGGAAACGCCGCCGAAGCGATCGCCCATTTTCAGCAGGCCATGCAACTGGAGCCGGCCGATCCCTGGGTCAAGAATAATCTGGCGTGGCTCCTGGCCACCTCTGCGGAGGCGCCACTGCGCAATGGGGCCAAGGCGGTGGAGCTGGCTGCGCAGGCCAACGGGCTTGCCGGAGGAGAGAATCCAATCATTCTCCACACGCTGGCCGCCGCCCTGGCCGAAGCCGGGCGGTTTTCCGAAGCGGCGGAAACGGCGCAGCGCGCTTTGGATCTGGCTGAGTCGCAATCCGACATCAGGCTGGCCGGGCAACTTCAACCTGAGATAAAACTGTATCAGGCAGGCAGGCCATTCCATAATCCCGCTCACACACAGCAACCACAACGTCCATAAAATATGATTGATCAACAATCTTCCCCAAACGCCTCCATCGAAGCGGGCCGGCCGCGGCAACCCTGGCAGGTGCCGGCGGTTTGCCTCGTGCTGGCTGCGATCACCTTTGCCGTCTTCGGCCAAACTTTGCACCACCAGTTTATCGATCTGGATGACGGCGCTTATGTCTATGTGAATCCGGTGGTCTCGCAGGGTCTGACACTCAAGGGAATTATCTGGGCATTCTCCTGCCACGCGGCCAACTGGCACCCGTTGACCTGGCTATCCCACATGCTGGACTGCCAGTTATACGGATTGCATCCTGGCGGACATCATTTAACCAATGTGTTGTTACACACCGCAACGGTCATCGTACTTTTCCTGGTCTTGCGCCAGATGACTGGCGCCCTGTGGCGTAGCGCCTTTGTCGCGGCGGTCTTTGCCATTCATCCCTTGCGCGTGGAATCGGTGGCTTGGGTGGCCGAGCGCAAGGACGTGTTAAGCGGGTTGTTCTTCATGCTGACAATCGTGGCGTATGTCAGTTATGCGCGCCGTCCGTGGTCGTTTGCCCGCTACGGATTGGTGGTGCTCCTCTTTGTCCTGGGCCTGATGTGCAAGCCGATGCTGGTGACGCTGCCCGTGGTGCTGCTGCTGCTGGATTATTGGCCGTTGCAACGTGCTGAACGTGCGAAGAAACTGGTGCTGGAGAAGCTGCCCATGATGGCGCTCTCCGCCGCCTCCTGCTTCGTCACGCTTTTGGCGCAGAGCAAAGTCATTCGCTCGAGCGAGGCCTTTGCGCTGCCGTTGCGCCTGGTCAATGCGTTGGTGACGTGCATTGTTTATCTTGGCCAGATGGTTTATCCGGCGGGACTGATTGTGGTCTATCCCTATCCACACAACGGCCTGCCATGGTGGGAGGTGGCGCTGGCGTGCCTGTTGCTGGCCGGCTTTTCAGCATTCGCCTGGGCGGAACGGCGGAAGCAACCGTGGCTGCTGATGGGATGGCTTTGGTATTTGGTAATGCTGCTGCCGGTGGTGGGAATCGTCCAGGTGGGTGTACAGGCACATGCGGATCGCTACACCTACCTGCCGCAGATTGGGATATATTTGGCGGTGACGTGGTTGGTGGCGCAGTGGCGGGTGAGCCGGGCGGTCCTTGGGAGTCTCATGGCCGGAGTCATCGCGGGGTTGATGGTCTGCGCCTGGAAACAGGTTGGCTATTGGAACAACAACATCACCATGTGGACTCATATGCTCTCCTGCAACCCGCGCAACGCCATGGCCAACTACCTCCTTGGCAACGCCCTGGCACGACAGGGAAAACTGGTCGAGGCGACAGGTCATTATCAAAAGGCGCTGCAACTCCGGCCCGACTTCACGGAGGCCTGCAACAACCTCGGCAACGTTCTCATGCAACAGGGCAAAGCGGATGAAGCCATCGTCCAATTCCAAAAGGCCGCGCAAATCGACCCTGGCAATGCGGAAGCCTTCGTCAATCTGGGCAGCGTGCTTCAGCAAAAAGGCAGGTTGGACGAGGCGATCTCCCGTTTCCAAAAGGCGCTGCAACTCCGGCCCGACTACGCCCAAGCCCGTAACAATCTCGGCGGTGCCCTTCTCCAGGCGGGCAGACAGCGCGAGGCGCTCCTCCAATTCCAACAGGCGGTGGAACTTGAACCAGCCGATCCACGTATCAAGAATAATCTGGCATGGCTCCTGGCCACCTCCCCGGCGGCGGCGCTGCGCGACGGCAACAAGGCGGTGGAACTGGCCGCGCAGGCCAATAAGATTGCTGGGGGACAAAATCCGGTCTTTCTTCGTACGCTCGCCGCCGCCCTGGCCGAAACCGGACGGCATTCCGATGCGGCGGAAATCGCCCAACGCGCCCTGCTGCTGGCCGGGACGCAGTCCAAGACAGGGCTGGCCGCGCAACTCCAGTCTGATATAGAACTCTATCAGGCAGGCAAGCCACTCCGTACTGAACAAAGGCATTGAGGCATCGCACAACAGCATGACCATCCAAGCTTCGTCACTCAAAGTTTCCGCTGATGCCGGTCGGCGGGAACGGGGCTGGCAGGCGCCGGCGCTTTGCCTCGTGCTGGCGGCGCTCACCTTTGCCGTCTTCGGCCGGACGATGGGTTTCAAGTTCGTCAATTACGATGACGGAAATTATGTGTATGACAATCCGGTGGTCTCGCGGGGTCTGACGCTTAAAGGGATCGTCTGGGCGTTCTCCGGCCACGCCTCCAACTGGCACCCGTTGACCTGGCTTTCCCACATGCTGGATTGCCAGTTATACGGACTTCATCCCGGCGGACATCATTTGACCAATGTGTTCCTGCACACCGCGACGGTCATCGTGCTCTTCCTCGTATTGCGCCGGATGACCGGCGCTCTTTGGCGCAGTGCCTTTGTGGCGGCTGTCTTTGCCATTCATCCCTTGCGCGTGGAATCAGTGGCTTGGGTGGCCGAGCGCAAGGACGTGCTCAGCGGATTATTTTTCATGCTGACCCTGGGGGCTTATGTCAGGTATGTGCGCTTGCCGTGGTCGCCTGTCCGCTATGGGCTTGTGCTGGTGCTATTTGCGCTCGGTTTGATGTGCAAGCCGATGCTGGTGACGCTGCCCGTGGTGCTGCTGCTGCTGGATTACTGGCCGTTGCAGCGGAAGGCATCAATTGGGCGGTTGGTGCTGGAAAAACTACCTTTGTTGGCCCTTTGTGCCGCCTCCTGTGTGGTCACACTTTTGGCGCAATCCGAAGCCATCCAGGAGAACGCGCAACTGCCGCTGCCTTTGCGCCTTGCCAACGCCTTGGCAGCCTGCATGGTCTATCTTGGCCAGATGGTTTATCCGTCGGGACTGGCGGTTTTTTATCCCTATCCGCTCAACGGCCTGCTGGCATGGAAAGTCGCGTTGGCCGGTACACTGCTGGCCGGCCTTTCCGCGGTCGCGGTCTGGCAGAGGAGGAGGCAGCCGTGGATATTGGTCGGATGGCTCTGGTATCTGGTCATGCTGCTGCCGGTGGTGGGAGTCATCCAGGTGGGCAGTCAGGCCCATGCTGATCGATACACTTACCTGCCGCAGATCGGTGTTTATCTGGCGGCAACCTGGTGGGTGGCGCAGTGGCGGTTGAATCGCGCGGCCCTGGGTATCCTTATGACCGGAGTGGTCGGGGTGCTAATGGTCTGCGCTTGGAAACAAACGGCGAATTGGAAAGATAGTGAAACCTTGTGGATCCATGCGCTCGCCTGCACCACTAGCAACGACGTGGCCGACTTGGGCATTGGGAATGCTCTTGACCAAAAGGGCAGCCTGCAGGAAGCGATGGTGCATTACCAGGAGGCGCTGAAACTCAATCCCGACAACGTTGACGCGCGCAACAACCTCGGCAACGATCTTCGCCAGATGGGCAGAGTGGACGAAGCGATTGCGCATTATCAGAAGGCCCTGCAAATCAGGCCCGGCTTCGCCGCAGCCCACTACAACCTCGGCATTGCTCTTGGTCAAAAGGGAAGAGTGAACGAAGCGATTGCCCAATACCAGGAAGCGCTGCAAATCAATCCCGACTATGTGGATGCCCACGTCAACCTCGGCAGCGCCCTTCTCCAGACGGGCCGATTGGACGAAGCGATCGAGCATTTGCAAAAGGCTCTGCAAATCAACCCCTGTTTGGCCAAAACACTCAACAACCTCGGCAACGCCTTTCTGCAAAAGGGAAACGAAGCCGAAGCGATCGCCCAATTTCAGCAGGCGGTGCGACTGGAACCGGACGATCCCTGGCCGAAGAACAACCTGGCCTGGCTCCTGGCCACCTCTGCGGAGGCGGCGTTGCGCAACGGCAGGAAGGCGGTGGAACTGGCCGCGCAGGCCAGTGAGCTTGCTGGCGGGAAAAATCCGATTGTTCTCCACACGCTCGCCGCCGCCCTGGCCGAAGCCGGGCGGTTTTCCGAAGCGGTGGAAACGGCGCAGCGTGCCTTGCATTTGGCCGAATCGCAATCCAACGCCAGGCTGGCCGGAGCACTTCAATCTGAGATAAAACTGTATCAGGCAGGCAGGCCATTCCAAAGTCCTGAACGAACACATTAAGGCATCGCGCAAAAACATGACCGGCCAACCTTCATCGCCAGTAGTCCCCGTCCGCGAGGGCCCGTGGAAGCAACGCTGGCAGATGCCGTCGGTTTGCCTCGTGCTGGCAGCGACCACCTTTGCCGTTTTTGGGCAGACGATAGGTTTCGAGTTCGTCAATTACGATGATGGATACTATGTTTATAATAATCCCATGGTCGCCCGGGGCTTGACGCTCAAGGGAGTCGCCTGGGCTTTTACCGGCGTTCACGTTGACAACTGGCACCCGCTGACGTGGCTTTCCCACATGCTGGATTGCCAGCTTTATGGATTGAATCCCGCGGGACATCACCTCACCAACGTGTTGCTCCACACGGCGACGGTCATCGTGCTCTTCCTTGTGCTGCGGCAGATGACTGGAGCTCTTTGGCGTAGCGCGTTTGTGGCGGCGGTCTTCGCCATTCATCCATTGCGAGTTGAATCAGTGGCGTGGGTGGCCGAGCGCAAGGATGTGTTGAGCGGATTATTCTTCATGCTGACCCTGGGGGCTTATGTCAGGTATGTCCGCCTGCCGTGGTCGCCTGCCCGCTATGGGCTTGTGTTGGTTCTGTTTGCCATGGGCCTGATGAGCAAGCCGATGCTGGTAACGTTGCCCGTGGTGCTGCTGTTGCTGGATTACTGGCCACTGCAACGGTTGGACCCCCGAAAACTTTCGGGGTTGCTGATGGAGAAGTTGCCCTTGCTGGCTCTCTCCGCTGCCAGTTGCATCGTCACATTTTTGGCGCAATACGGAGCCATGCAACTGTTCCCAATTCCGGCGTCCTCACGATTCGCCAACGCGTCAGTGGCGCCCATGGTCTATCTTGGCCAAATGCTGTGCCAGACGGGGTTGGCGGTGCTTTATCCGTATCCGCTCAACGGACCGCCGTCATGGGAATTGGTATTGGCCGGGATGCTGCTGGCAGGCGTCTCAGTGGTTGTGTGGGGAGTAAGGCGGAAACAGCCGTGGCTGCTGGTCGGATGGCTCTGGTATCTGGTGATGCTGCTCCCGGTGATGGGAATCATCCAAGTGGGCCGCCAGGCTCATGCTGATCGCTACACCTACCTGCCGCAGATTGGTGTTTATCTGGCAATAACCTGGTTGGTGGCGCAGTGGCGGATGAATCGTGCGGCCCTTGCGAGCCTCGTGACTGGCGTGGTTGGCGTGCTGATGGTCGCTGCTTGGAAACAGGCTGCGTATTGGAAAGACAGTGAAAGCTTGTGGACGCATACACTCAACTGCACTACGGGCAACGGCGTCGCCCACTACAACCTTGGCATCGCTCTTGACCGCCAGGGAAGGTTGGACGAGGCGATCGAGCATTATCAAAAGGCGCTGCAAATCATCCCCGACTCCCCGACCACGGAATACTGCCTTGGCAACGATCTCCGCCAAAAGGGCAGGGTTGATGAAGCGATCGAGCATTATCAAAAGGCGCTGCAACTGAGGCCTGAATTGGCGGCAGAAACGCATTACAACCTCGGCATCGCTCTCGGCCAGAAGGGAAGAGTGGACGAGGCGATTGTCCAATACCGGGAAGCGCTGCAAAGCGATCCCGACTTTGCGGATGCGCACATCAACCTCGGCATCACTCTTCTTCAAACGGGCCAGTTGGACGAAGCGATCTCCCATCTGCAACGGACGCTGCAGATTAACCCCGGCAACGCCAAAGCCCAAAACAACCTTGGCAACGCTTTTTTGCAAAAGGGAAACGCCGCCGAAGCGATCGCCCATTTTCAGCAGGCCATGCAACTGGAGCCGGACGATCCCTGGGTCAAGAACAATCTGGCGTGGCTCCTGGCCACCTCTGCGGAAGCGTCGTTGCGCGACGGCGACAAGGCGGTGCAATTGGCCAGGGAGGCCAACGAGCTTGCCGGAGGAGAAAATCCAATCATTCTCCACACGCTGGCCGCTGCCCTGGCCGAATCCGGGCGTTTTTCCGAGGCGGTGGAAACGGCGCAACGCGCCTTGCGTTTGGCCGAACCACAATCCAACGCCAGGCTGGCAGGGCAACTTCAACCTGAGATGAAACTGTATCAGGCAGGCAGGCCATTCCATATCTCCCCAAAGCCACAGTAACCCTTGTTATTTCCTGCGGAGGCGGAAGGAATTGAAGGCGGCATGGCCTTGAGCATCGTTCCAAGGCTGATAGTCTACGACCTCCAACCCAGAGCGGCGGGCTGTCTCCAAATACGACGGCTCGAACTCGAAGAGCCTGTACTCAGGCGGATGTGTGAGATAGATGCAGTTCGTGGACATGGAAACCGAGGTGTCTTCCCTCCAAAAAGGCTCGGTCAGCGTCGGTCCATCCGTCAGGAAGGCCAGTTGCTCGCTGAATCCCCAGTCCAGGCTCACAATCGTCAAGTCTGAACGGTCCTTCATCTGCAGCGCGAACGCGCTCAAGGCATTCGACCACCAGCCGCGACCGCCGGTTTGGCGGATGAGTTGCTGGGTTTGACAGAGGGCGAGCAGTTGTAGAGACAACAGCAGAACAAAGAGGCAGCCCACCAACCAGGGTAGCGGACGGGCAAAGGACGATTGGGGGAAAACACTTCGGGCTGGTGGACCCGGCTCCTCGCGCCGGCCTCGTTGCCAGAGACGCGTCACGGCCAGGGCCACCACCAAATGCGGGAAAGGATATACCAAAACCATGTGATGGATCCGCACCGCGCCCGGCAGCAGGAAGATGCCAGCAGTTATGAAAAGGATGACAAAAAGGAGAAATGCCGCCGCGCCCCCGGAGGACCGGTAAAAAGACGCCAGGCTGGGCAATGGGTCCGTAAAAACTTTCCTGAACCTTTCCGTCCCGATCAGGCAGGCAGCGGCGAGAATGAGCCCAATGCCGACCGGCGCGAAAACGTCGGCGCGAGTCAGAGACATCTTGTCGAACCTTCCGCCTGCATCCATCAGGCGGTGGAAGTAAGAACCATCATATACCCAGAGCAGGGCATTGAATTTGTCGCTCACTTCGCCCGGCTCTCCCCCGGGTTTGTCGAGTGTCAGGATTTTTGGAATGTGCGCCAACATTGGACCTGCGCTCAGAAGAAAGCCCAGGCACGCCAGAGCCAGTGGCGGGCCGAGCCTGATCCACTGCGGATGGCTCGCGGCGGACCGGCCCAAAACGAAATACTCCCAAAAGGGGCGGGCGTTGCAGCAGAGCAGCGCCAGGAGGACGCCGGCTAGGAGGACCGCGAAATCTATCTTGTTGAAGAAGCCCAAGCCGGCAAAAAGCCCGGCAAGAAACGCGTCAATCAAGCTGCGATACCCCGTTGTTTTGCCTTGATCTTTCTGGTCACCTATTGACGGCTCGTTCCTGCCCTGACGCCAGCGCAGGGCGAAATAGAAGCAGGCGAAGCGGCAAAGAAAACTGGGGAGCACCAGGCCCCAATCGAGGACGCTGACGAAGAAGAAAGTTGGGTCCAATGCCAGCAGGACGCCGGCGACCAAGGCGGTATCCCTCCCCAGCCAGCGCCAGGTCCAAAGCATGAACAGCAGCAGCGCCACCAAGGCCCAGCCCAGCGCCGTCATGCGAAGCACGGCCTGGCTTGCACCAAAAACAGCAAAACCCGGCAACAGCAGCCAGCTCTTGACTGCGCCGATATAGACTTGGGCAAAGACGGGAAACGGACGTCCCCAAAGGCTGATGACTTCGCATCCGGGCATGTGGAGACGCGGATGACCGGTAAGAAAGTCCCTGGCTAGACCGGCGCACTGGGCTTCATCATAGTAGAGTCCGGGAGCCGAGGTGTTGGGAAGCGCTAGGAAGATGAGGGTGACCGCCAGTAGCAGCCAAACCGCGAGAACGGAGAGAAGATCCCGGGTCTTGGGGTCTGAAACGTCGCTGGCCATAACGGCGACAGATTTGCTGGGAATCGCCTGCATGGCAAGCTTGGTCATCGCTGCGCCTGCACGGTCAGTGGCCTTGGAGGGCGCCTTGCAGCATGGCTTGCCAGGCTGTATTTGTCGGATTGAGACGCACCGCTTCCTTCAAATGGCCGAGACCCTCCTTGCGCTTACCCGTCTGATCCGAAAGGCAGAGGCCCAGGTAGAATTGCGCGTCGGCGCGTGCCGGTTGGGCGTCAACCACAGCCGAGAGGTGGCTGATCGCCTCCGGAATTTGCCGCAAATTCATCAGCGCGACCCCCAAGTCGAGATGGGTCTGTGGATCGGCGGGGTTCAAGCTTAACGCATGGCGCCCAGCCGCAACCGCCACCAAGTAATCCTTATGCAGCAACGCCAGCCTGCACCAATTCTGCGCGACAATCTCATCTTCAGGCGCCAGTTCAACCGCGCGTTTGGCATGGATGACGGCTTCATCCAACCGACCGCAAAGCGTGAGGTCTCGAGCCAGATAAATCTCGATTTGGCCGTTGGTGGGATCCTCATTCAGGGCCTGTTCAAGACGTTTCACGCCCTGCTGCGGATGTTTCTCAGGTCCCCAAGACGCGAGCCAGACCAATGACCGGCCCTCCCCAGAATGATGGTTCAGGACATTCAGAATGGCTTGAGTAGAATCTTGTTTCAAATAAAAGGTGGAGACGACGGCTGACGAAAGCTCGGTTTGAAGGGCAGTGGGCCTGATCCAAAACGACGCATAGACATTAAGCAGCCAGATTACGAAGGCCACCTCCACGACATAACGCGCGACTTTGCCGCGATCAGCCCAGAATTCAAACCCCAATGCCCCCATTGCGCAAAACGGCAGCAGAACCGGCAGTCCGTAAAAGGCCTTGGTCTGCGCGTAGGACGGGACTCTCAGGCTCATCGCCAATATGGCAAAAGCAAAAAGCCACCCCAAGCCGTTTAACAACAACCGGATCAAGTTGGCCTCGTGGAAGGACCGGCCAATGGCACAGCCCAGTCCGGTCAGCACCAGTGTAGTGGGAACCAGCGCCAGAACAAATCCCGCCGCCATCAAATCATAATTCCAAGGAGGACGATTCCACATCTCGGTCGCGCCGCCCCAAAGCCCGTCACCCCAAAGTGTGGTATAGAAACCGTCCCAGAAGCTATGCAGGCCGCTGAAGAACGGGTGGGTCAGCGAATCACCAAAGCAGAAGAAATAGCCGGGAGTTTGGAACCCTTTGGCCTGCCACCAGGGCGCAGCCACTTTCGGGTCCCAGTTGCCAATAAAGGGAGAGCCGTAATCATTCCATAGCTTCAAGTAATGCCAGCAACCCACCAGCAGGCAGAGCAGGAGCGGTATGCCGACGCAGCCCACCCAGACCCGCAGTGTCCATTGACCGCGCTGCATTGATTTCACCGCAAGCACTCCCGGTATTGCCAGGACGGCCAGAGAGGCTGAGGCTTTGCTCGATAAAGCCAAGCCAAGCACGACCCCCAGGACGCCGTACCACCCCCACCAAGGCCGCCTGGACTGCAAGAGGTGTAAACCGACGCACAATGCAGCGGTCACAAACATGGCCGAAAGCGTTTCGTTGGTCGTGTAATGGAGCAGGCAAAGTTGCGCCGGCAAAAACGCAGCCAAAGCCAGGCCAGCCAAGGGCTTCTTCCAATCGCCCGGAAAGATCAGGCGCAGACCTGTTAAGACCAGCGCCAGAGTCAAGACCCCAATGACCAGATTCACCATTTGCAGGAGCAGGATGCCCGATGGTTGAAGAGCTTCGCGGTCGGCCAGATTTAGTAAAGTCGCGGAGATGATGTAGTAAAGAGGCGCTTGAAACATTTCACGGCCCTCCCGGGCGCCAGGCAGCCGGTGGTGGGCCTGGATATAGCTCACGTAATTCAGGTGCAGCGGGGCATCGAAACCGGAAGCCACGGGTATGAATGGAAAATTATGCACCAACAACAGCGCCCAAGCCGCCGCCAGCAGGATCAGAACACTCTTCGATAACAGCGCATGGCCTATGCGATGCTGCAACATCATTACCCCGCAAACGGAGATCGTTGCGAAAAGACACAGCCACGGCCAGCATCGCCCCAATGCGCGGCCCGTGGTCTCAACCGTGCCAAGTGAATTGCCTTTCCCGGGTCTGGGCGTCGCGGAGGCACCCCGAGCTGAACGCCAGTCGGAACCGGACACTGAAACTTCCCAAGTCTCATCGGAGCTGAGCCGAAAATCTCCTGATTCCAATTCCAGGCTCAAGGCCGGAGGGCCTGATCGGTTCAGGACTGTGACCGAAATCTCGTTTGTGCCTTGGCGGAGTAAAGGACCGATCTCCGCGTGCGACGTTGTTTTCCAGTTGACGGAAGAAGAACGGGACTGCGGTACGATGGTGCCGTTGACATGGAGTTCGCCGTTGGTGAAGCACCGCCAGGAGAGTGACGCGGAACTAGGCTGTTCGGGCAGCATGAAGGCGCGCCGGAAAGAGCCGACCAACTCGAAACCAGGATAGGTATGAACTTCAGGAGGCAGCGGATAGACAATCCACTTACCGGGGCCTGGCGTCAGAAAGTGTATCTTGGGATTGAAGCTGCAATTCCAGGCGAGCAGGACCATGGTCGCCAGCGTCAGCCCCGGCGCGCCCCAACGCCAAGCCGCCTGCCAGCGTGGCGGGAATGCATTGTCTGCTTCCCTCTGGCTGCTGCCAGCGGGTAGAGAAAAATCACGATCAGGTGCGGCCACAATTTGCGCTACGTCATTGCCGAAATACTGGAGAATAAACGCAAAACACAACAGCCAAAAAAGCAGGCATCCAGCGTGGTCAGTGGCCCTCGAGGGCCCCTTGCAGCATGGCTTGCCAAGCTTGATTTGTCGGATTGAGACGCACCGCTTCCTTCAAATGGCCGAGACCCTCCTCGCGCTTACCCGTCTGATCCAAAAGACCGAGGCCCATGTAGAACTGCGCGTCGGCCCGTGCCGGTTGGGCGTCAACCACAGCCGAGAGGTGGCTGGTCGCCTCCGGAATTTGCCGCAAGTTCATCAGCGCTGCCCCCAAGTCGAGATGGGTCTCCGCATCGGCGGGGTTCAGGCTCAACGCATGGCGTCCCGCGGTAGTGGTAGCCGCATAATCCTTCCGAAGCAGCGCCAGCCTGCACCAATTCTGCGCGACACCCTCATCCTCGGGCGCCAGCTCAACCGCGCGTTTGGCGTGGACCATCGCTTCGTCCAATTGATTGCCACGCGCCAGGCCCCAGGCCAGATAGTATTCGAGCCAGGCGTTGTCGGGATCACTCTTGAGCGCCTGCTCGAGCCGTTTCATCGCCTGCTCCAGATGCCGGGGGAGTTCCAACGACACAAGCCAGATCGTGGCCTGGCTGCAGTCCGGGTGATGTTTCAGGACATTCAAAAAAGCGTCAGTAGCATCTCGTTTTCCATAAACGGAGGTGGCGATGGCTGAGGAAAGCTCAGTTTGCGCGCTATCTGGAATAATCCATAATGATGCGTAAGTATTGACCAGCCAAATCCCCAATGCCACCCCCAATGCACACCGCGCCGCCTTGCCGCGGCCGGCCCAATAATCAAACCCCAGCGCCAGCAGCGCGCACAATGTCAGCAGGACCGGCAGTCCGAAAAATGCCTTGGCATGCGAGTAGGACGGCACCTTCAAACTTATGTCAAGTATAGCAAAAGCAAACAGCCAGCCCAAGCCGATCAATAGAATCCAAGCCAGATTGGCTGCGCGAAAGGACATGGCCAGGGCGCGAACCAACCCCGTCAGCACGAGCACGGTGGGCGCCAGCGCCAAAACATAGCCCACCGCCATCAGATCATAATTCCAGGGAGGACGGCCCCAGACATCAATTTTGCCGCCCAAAAGGCCGTCGCCCCAAAGCGTCGTGTAGAAAGCGTCCCAGAAACTGTGCAGGCCGCTGAAGAACGGGCGGGTCAGCGCGTCGCCGAAAGAGAAATAATAGGCGGGAGTTTGGAACCCTTTGATTTGCCACCAGGGTGCGACCACCTTCGGGTCCCAACCCCCGGTAAGCGGATTGCCGAAATCGCGCCACAGTTGCACATAATGCCAGCCGCTCATCGACAGGCAGATCAGCAGCGGCGCGCCGATGCTGCCCAGCCAAACATGCAACGCCCGTTCGCGGCGCAGGATCAGTTTCACCGCCAGCGCGCCCAGGATCGCCGGAACCACCGGCACGGCTGAGGCCTTGCTCAACAGGGCCAGCCCAAGCACGATCCCCAAAACTCCATGCCATCCCCACCATGGTTGATCACCCCGCAAAAGATGCAATCCCACGCACAGCGCGGCGGTGACAAACATGGCTGAGAGCGTTTCGTTGGTGGTGTAGTGGAGCAGGCAGAGTTGTGCCGGCAAAAACGCGGCGAAGACCGCGCCCGCCAGCGGCTTTTTCCAATCGCTTGGAAAGATCAGGCGCAGACCGGCGAAGATCAGGACCAGATTCGCCGCCCCGATCGCCAGGTTCAGGTATCTCAGAAGCATCATGCCCAGAGGCTGAATGGCTTTGCAGCCGCCCAAGTCCAGGAGTTTCGCGCAAATTACGTAGTACAGCGGAGGCTGGACCATTTCCCAACCCTCCCGGGCATCGGGAAGCCGGTGGTGGTCCTGGATGTAGCTCACATACTCCAGGTGCGCCGGCCCGTCGAAACCGGAAGCGAGAGGCACGAACGGGAAATTATGTATCAACAGCAGTGCCCAGGCCGCCGCCAGCAGGATCAGAATCTTCTTCGGCAACGACCCCCGGCCTGCGCAGCACTGCAACAACGCGACCCCGCAGATGGAAATCGCGGCAAAAACGCACTCCCACCGCCAGCATCGTCCCCATGCGCCCCCCGTGGTTTCCAACAACGAAAGCTCATCGCCCTTGCCCGCCCTGGGCGTCGCCGAGGCGGCCCGGGCTGGATGCCAATCGGACCCGGACACGGAAACTTTCCAGGATTCATCCGATGTGAGCCGAAAATCTCCTGATTTGAGTTCCAAGCTCAAGGCTGGAGGGCCTAGACGGTTTGTGACCATGACCAGAACCTCATTGGTCCCTTGCCGCAGAAAAGGCGCGATCTCCACTTGCAATGTTGTCTTCCAGCATTCGGAAGAAGGGCCGGGGGGCGGGACGACCGTGTCGTTGACACGAACTTCGCCGTTCGTGAAACAGCGCCAGGAGAGCAACGCGGAGACGGATTTTTCCGGCAGCACGAAATCGCGCCGAAAAGCACCGACCAACTCAAAGGCAGGATAAGTATGACCTTCGGGAGGCAGCGGATAGACGATCCATTTACCGGGGCCAGGCGTGAGAAAATGTATTTTGGGATTGAAGATGCAACTCCAGGCGAGCAGGGCCATGGCTGCCAGCGTCAACCCCGGCGCTCCCCAACGCCACGCCCTCTGCCAGCGCTGCGGGAGTGAATCAACATCAAAAGCGGACACCATTTTCGGCCATGCCATTCCCGAAACATTGAACAATAAAAGCCAAACACAACAGCCAAAAAAAAGCCGCCAGCGCAATCAGGGCGCACATCGGCTGTGGCAGGTACGGCGCCGCATTCCGATGGAGGTCGAGGTTTGTCTGATGGGACGGGCTGACACCGAGGACAGCAAGATTAACAGTATCTACTGCGATTCGATTACTCTTGATAGATGTAAGTCCAACTTGAGCCGGCTCAGAATTCACTATGAAACGCGGAACGTTTTCGATGCAATCAAATTGGCACGACAAAACGCCCAGCACGGATTGTTGGCAAGCCCGCTACTGGCCAATATCTGGGGTCTTAATGTGCTGAAGCATCACATGGAGGACGAGCTCCGAAGCGAGGTGATTTGCCTTTTGGTCGTGAAGACGGCAAGAGTATGAAAGTGTGAAAGTGTCAGTCCTAGAACAATGATACAATATTGTTGATAATCGGCGACTCGAAGGAATATAAGGGCAGTCGTTCGGATGCTCAGTGGGCCAGGCGCGAGACCATGGCGTAGATGATCAGGATCAACAGGATGACGCCCAAGCCGAAAAAGAGATAACCAAAGGAACGGGCGATAGACTTCCAACGTTCCCATTCGTCCTTGATGCGCAAATCGTCGAGGCGGCCGGCGGCCGTCAGGCGCTCAAACCAGCGCCGCCGTTCGTGCAACATTTCGGTCTTCGAAATGCGGCCGGAGAAGATGACGGTGTCCATGGGGAACTTTTCCAGACGGAAATGGGTGTTGAAGAAGTGGATCGTAAAGATGAAACCTGCCGCCAGCAGGGCTTCGTCGGAATGAACGATGAGCGCGATGTTAATCATCCAGCCCGGCATGAAGTGCGAAAAGAACTGCGGGAACCACATGATCAAACCCGAGAATCCGATGATGAAGACACCCCAGAACACCGCGAAGTAATCGAATTTCTCCCAGTAGGTCCAGCGGTCGAATTGCGGCTTGGGTCCCTTGCCGAAGAACCATTTCTGGTGCGCGATAAAATCCTTCACGTCCTGCCAGGTGGGAATCATCGAGTCGGGGCCAAAAACCACCGCCATCAGCCGCGCGCATTTGGAGCGCAAATCGCCGCCCTGGAAGCGGTCGCGAGTCTGCCAGATCCTGGTCAGCAGTCTGACGAGATGCAGGCCGAAATAGAGGAAGGTGATGAGGGCGCCGAAATGATGGAGGGTGCGGGCCACGACTGCGCCGCCCAGCACGCTGAAAATCACTTTCGCCCAATCGGTATAGTAGAATTTGAGCGGCATGCCGGTGATGACCAGCAGCAGAAAGCTGGTCACGACCAGGAAATGGAGAAAGCGTTCAAAGGGCGGAAAGCGGGTGAACCAATCGTCGCCCTGCTGGGTACCTACTTTGGCTTCGCGGAACGTCTTGGAATCGTGCAGGAAGAGATACCCGGATCGAAACAACCACAGGAGGGTGTGCGCGCCAAAAAACGCGAAGGTGCCAATGAGCAGCGCGGTCATCGCCACAAAGGTCCAATGCAACTGCGGATAGTGTTTGGCATCCAACGGGTCGGCGTGGGGAACGTATTTGGCGAAACTGGCCGTGGCGCCGGGATGACATTTTTGACAGGTCCCCACGATGTTGGCCTTGGAAAGATGGGAGGCCGGATTGGAGGGCGGCAGCACGTCGTGAGAGCCGTGGCAATCATAGCAGGCGGCCACTTCGGAGGCGACGTTGGGCTGGCCCAGAGCCATCGCCTTGCCGTGGTAGGTTTCGCGGTAATGAGCCAGGCGGTCCTGGTGGCAGCGTCCGCAACGCTCATCGCTACGGGCCTTGAAGTGGTTGCCGCCGGGGGATTCGATTTGATGGGCCGAGTGGCAGTCCGTGCAAACCGGGCCGGACTGATCGCCTTTGGCCAGAATCTGGCCGTGAATGCTGGCGTTGTAGGTTTTCTCGATGCCCAGATGGCAGGCACCGCAGGTGGCGGCGATGTTGGCATGATTGACAGAGGAACTGCGATCCACGATGCGCTTGATGTCGTGGACGCCGTGGCAGTCATTGCAGGACGGGGCCAGAATCAAGCCCATTTGCTGGAGCGCGCGCCCGTGAATGCTGTCGCCGTACTGCGACGCAACTTGCGGGTATTTCATGCGGTACTCGGCGGTGATGCGGGGATTGCTGTGGCATTTGGCGCAGGTTGCCGCCAGGTTCAGTTTGAACACGGGCGAGTCGAGGTTTTTCACCGGCTGAATTTCGTGCGAGCCGTGGCAATCGACGCAGGAAGCGGCGGCGGACGCGCCCATGGACTTGCTCACGCCATGAATGCTGCCGGCGTATTTTTTGGCCTCCTCCTTGTGGCAGGAGGCGCATTGCGCCGGGGGCAGGCCGCTGGGATGCACCATTTCCTTTACCGAATCGTGACAATCCGTGCAGTTGAGTTTGGCGTGGACCGATTTGGGGAAGGTGTTGGTCGGAAAAAGCGCCATGGGCACTGTTTTCCTATTGACCATGCGCGTGGTGGTCGGGTCCGTATGGCAGTCAAGACAATCCTGGTTGGACAGTTTCTCGGCCGCCAGCGCGACGGCTGGCGAAAGCCAGATTGCCAGTGCAAAGCTGCAAAGAATGCGTTTTTTACATGCCGCCGTTATGACAGTCGGTGCATTGATAAGCCGGATCATATTCGTCCAAAGGATGCGCAAACTTCAGGCCCTTGGGGCTGAGTTGGTTTATCTGGTCGCCGCTGCCCTGAGCCAGGATCAAATGGCAGGCGTTGCAGTCGTTGGCTTTGATTGTTCTCTTCCCGGCGGTCGAGACGTGTTTTCCGTCATGGCAACGGAAACAGCCCGGCCAATCCTTGTGGCCGATATTGTCCGGGTAGGCCCGCCAATCGGCTTTCATGTCGGGGAAGAAATTGTCCTTGTAAATCTGCTGGACGGCGGTGATGGCGGGGCGGATGCGCGGGTCTTGGGGATAGTTGTCGGCCAGGGTGGTGGCGATGCCCTGGAGGGCGCTGGTTTCATCTTTGTAAACGCGGCACAAGACGCCCTCGGCGTTGGTCTTGATGTAAGGCAGGGCCGGATTGATCTGGCCCAGGGACATGGCGAGGTTGACGGCGCTTTCCGGCGATTGGAACTTGTGCGCGGGGCGATTATGGCAATCCATGCAGTCCATCCTGCGCGGGACGAGCTTGCTCACGTCGTTGGTGAATCCGACCGAGCGAAACTCGGTTACCACGCCCTGGGGGTCGGTCATGCGCACCCAGGGGATTTTTTGGCGCGCCTCATCGATGGCGATGTATTCGATCTTGTTGCCCACGTTCATGTGCCAATGGATGCCGCCCACCGGCCCGTGGGTGGGATCGCCGCCGCCCACTTTGAGCAGCAAACGAATTGAATAGAGCGTGTTGGTCTGGTCCGGGAGATAGTAGGAAATGGTGCGGTCGAGGTTGCCGACAAATTTTTTCGGCCAGTGGCATTGTTCGCAAGTTTCCTGGGCGGGGCGCAGATTCTTGACGGGGGTTGGGATGGGCCTGGGGTATTTGTCGGCGAGGGTGGCATAAACCTGGTAAGTGCCGGACAATTTGGAACGCACATACCACTCGGCGCCCTCGCCAATGTGGCATTCCGCGCAGGCAATGCGCGCGTGAGGCGAATGCAGATAAGTCGTCAACTCGGGTTTCATCACCGTGTGGCAGGACTCGCCGCAAAACTCGACCGACTCGGTAAAGTGATACGTATGGTAACTGCCCATGGCCGTGAGCAGGAGGAACCCGGCGCTGGCCGGGACGAAAAAGGCCAGCACGCGCCGATCATGAGTGCGGGAGAGATCAACATTGATGTACAACAAGGGGGCGGCTCCATTCGCCTTGGCCAACCGCCGGCGCCACCGCCAGGCGCCAAAGATAAAAATGACAAAGCCCGCCACCAGAAACATCGGCGCGACAAGAAACGTCAATATCCCGACGTACGGGTTGGACGAATAGACGACGGCATCGAGGAAAAACAGGAGGAGAAACGCAAAAATGCTCGCCGCCATGAGCACGGCCCCCGCCAGGGAAACCCAGTTGCGAAACAGGGAGGGCGGGCGAACCGAACCGGTTGGGGCGGGTGTGCTCATCAGTGGGGCATTGGAGTGCTGGAGCAACCTTTTCCGCCACTGCTCCAACACTTCATGATCTTCATTTCTTGAAGGTCCGCATGTAGGCGACAAGCCCCTTGATCTGGTCGTCGGTCAAGCCTTCGGCCGGTTTCATCAGGGTTTTGTCGTCCTTCTTGAGTCCTTCCTTGATGGACTTGACGGCTGCGTCGTCTTTCAACGCATCCTGGACCTTGGGATCTGTATAATCCTTTGCGCCCAGTTTCTTTCCCATTTTGGTATCGCCCTTGCCGTCTTCGCCGTGGCACTTGGCACACTGCTTGTCGTAAAGCGCCTTGGCGTCGTCCGCGTGCGCGGCACATGCCGCCACCACGGAGATGACTGCTGCAACTATGATGCTTTTCTTCATGTTTCCTTTGGGCGTTCGTGATTAACGCTGCGTTCCCGGCGGCGAACGCCTGTACGCCGGAAAATCGTCGCCTCACCATCCGCTAAATATGCGCCTCCGGAGAATCCTGAGGGCGTACGGCGCCCGGCACCACATTCTCGATCGTCGGAAGGTCCAGGGCCAAAAAATACTTGATGAGCACGATCAAAAGGATGAAAGGAAGGACAAGCAGCCCGATGGAAAGAAGCCATCCTTCCGAACCGGCAAACTCCATCTTGTAGCTCATAAAACCGCGCAGGCTCTTGGAAAAAAGCTGGCCGCCGATCACCACGTTCCACCGCATCGCCAGCACGCCCATGAGGATCAGCGCCGCGCTGGTGAAATAAACCCGGCGGCGGTTCAGATCCGCGACCCTCTTGCGGATGATTTGCATGGATCCCAGCAGCAAGAGGGGCACCAGCGTGCCCAGGCAGGCTTGTCCGATCAGCAGCGTGTAAAACAACTTGCTCGTCGCCACCGATTTCAGCACGCCAATCCCCTCCTCCGCCGAATAGAGCCGGTGCAGCCAATCCAGACCTTCGATGGTGGAGTCGATGACCACGGCATAAAACAGGAAGCTGACCATCAAATCCAGGCAACGCATGTCCGCCGTCACCCGCCGCGCCCAGCACAGGAACATGTAAACAAACACGCACAGGGCCATGCCGGAAACCACCGCCGACAGGATGAAAATGATCGGCATCAACGGGTTGCCCCACCATGGATTGGCCTTGATCGAGCCAAAAATGAACCCGACGTAGCCGTGCAGCAGAAAGGCCGAGGGAATTCCCACGATGGAAATGATCCGGCCTATGCGGGCGTCCAAGCGCAGCGCCGGCTCGGAAAGGTCGGTCACGCCCAGTGTGAACGCGTGATAGATGATCCCGCGCAGGCCGGTTTGCGTCCTCGACCACTCCACAAAATCCCGGCGGTAGTCAAACCAAAGTTCGAGCAGCAGCACAGCCATCAGGTACCAGGCATAGACAAAGCCAAACATCGCCATGGGTGAACTGAAGTGCGGTGTCATCATGATTTCAAAGCAGCGTTCCGGATGGCCCAGATGAAACAGCAGCGGCAGGGTGGCGCAGAGCAAAAAGGCCAGCGCGGTCAAAAGCGCCAGCCGGTAAACGGGTTCCAGCGCCTTGACTTTGAAAACCCGCACCAGAGATGCCATGATAAATGCGCCCGCCACCAAACCCGTGATGTAGGGATAGACCACAATCAGCACGCTCCACAGCGGATGCAGCGTCCGTTCGTTGGGGTAAACGTATCCGTCGAATTGCGGCATCGCGTCCACGACGTTGGTGAGAATGGTGGCGTCCATTATCGAACCTCCTCATCCAAGCCCGCATAGGCCACGCGCGGACCGGTGCCCAGATACTGTTTCAACGTCTCGACCTTGTTGGTGGATCTGAATCGTTGCAGCGGATCGTCCGGCACGGGGTTCTTTAGATCGCCAAAAATCCGGGCCTGCGCGGGACAAATTTCCACGCACGCAGGCTTGAGGCCGCGCGTGATCCGGTGGTAACACAGAGTGCATTTGTCGGCAGTGTGCGTTATGGGATTGAAAAAGCGGCATCCGTACGGGCAGGCCTGCACACAGAAACCGCAACCGATGCAATAATTCTTGTCTATCAGCACCGCGCCGTCCGGGGCGTCGAATGTGGCCCCCACCGGGCAGACCTGCGTGCAGGGGGATTTCTCGCAGAGATTACACATCTTGGGAACAAAAAATGATTTGAGAATATCTTCCTTGGGAATCTGCAACTCAGGGAAGCCCTCCTTCCCGCCGTCGGGCGAGTCAACAAACGTTTCACCGCGCATTTCCCCGGACCCCGCCTTGGGCTTGGTGATCACGTAGCGTTCAATCCAGGTGCGGAAATGGCCTTCCGGCACATCGTTCTCCTCGCAGCAAGCTTCCACGCACAGACCGCACCCGATGCACTTGTCCACGTCCAGGGCCATGAGCCATTTGTGCTTGAACGGATCATAGCCTTTGGGCGCCGGCGAAACAGCGAACACATTCTGCACCGCCGCCTTGCAGGTGCGCGCCGCAGGCATGGCCAGAAGACCCCCGACGATTCCAGCCAGGTTCTTCAGAACGCTGCGGCGGTTGATGTTGTCGCTCATGGGACCTCGTTGGGTTGGTGGGGAACATGGCATTCGGTGCATACGCTCCCCGTGTAATGGTTGTGGATATTGATCTGGTGCAGCCATTTCGGACGCGACGGGCTGGTCTGATGGCACCGCACGCACATGCTGATGTTCAGCTTGGGCAGCTTCTCAGCCGGATTCGCCACATGGGCACGGGCCGGTCCATGGCAGGTTTCGCACGAAAGTGTTTTGTGTTCGCCCTTGGCCAGTTTCTGGGCGTGGTCGGGATGGCATTCCAGGCACGAGGCCTTTCCGGCCCAAAACGGCTGGCGCGAAGCAATGTCCTGCAGGGCATTGGCCCTGTAATGGCCGTATTGCCCAAAGGACGGCGGCACCAGGAAGAAACGGGCCGTGAAATAAACGCAGACGATCCCAATCGTCAGCAGCACCAGGCGGATGATTTGCGGCGGCAATTTGGATGATTGCGGCATTTTATCCGTTCCAAACACCGCCGGACTTTCCGGCGGCTTTTGAGTTCCAACTCGTCTTCACGGCCAAAACATCGCAGGGCAGTGCCGGGCGGGCATTACCGCAATTGTCAATTGCAGGACATTTTTTGCGGTTCACAACCCAAGCAGTACAGAACCACGCCACTTTCATGCTCCGCTAATTGTGATCTGCCCGACATTTTATGGAGAATGGATCGCTCAAAGCCCGCACGAGACAGACTGCCCTTCGAGCAAATCGGCCATTTCGCAAAGAGCCTGATAATACTCTTCCCTTCTCATCCCCAGCGCCGCGGCGCCAAAAACCTCCGCGTCACCGGACGACGCGAATTCCCCATAATTGACAACAACCAACTGGTAAAGCACCAGGTAGGCGACCCGGGCCATCTGGATCATGAAGAGCGGATGGATGTGAATCACAAATCCGTCTTCCGGCTTGTCGCTGTTTGGCTTGGGCCAGGCGCACTCCCCCTTATGCAGCGGGCCGGGGTCGAATGCGACTGTGCAGGTGTAGCGGACGCAGGCGCGGTCTTCAAGGATGCGCTGTAATTCGTTCCAACCAATGTGCGGTCCGTATTTTTCAAATATCTCCGCGCCCCTCGCGGCCACATGCGCGCTCAAGGATTGTTTGGCGTCATCGGCTGTCAGGGTTTTTGACATGGGAACGGCGTTAATTCACCAGCATGGCGGCACGGCCCGCCGCGCCGCCCGATGCCTCCGGCGCGTCTTCGTTCTCCCTGGACAATCGCCCTTGGAGAATCGGCACGGACATGCGGAGAAAAATGGTGTAGCAGAGCAGGCCGAAAGCCCAGATGCCAAAGCAAACCAGCGTCTCATTGAGGGACGGCCGGTATTCCATCATCTCGCCCAACGGCGTCGGAATGAAGCCGGGGACAACCAAGCCCATTCCCTTTTCAATCCAGATGCCGACAATGCACATGACGCACGTCACATTCAGCCATTTCAGGGTGCGGCTGACGGGCAACACCAGCAACACCATCGCCGCCAGGTTCAACGCAATCGCAGTCCAAATCCAGGGCACCAGGGCGTGATGATGGTGAAGCCCGACGAAGAGATACTTCGACGAGACAACATGGAGGTTGCCGGAATAGAATTCCTTGAAGACTTCGTTGGCGAGCAGGAAGACATTGATGAGCATGGAAACCTGCACGATGCTGCGCAGGGTCATCAGGGCGCGATCGGTGATCAAGAGCCGCTCGGACATTCGTGACCGGACGATTTTGTTGACTGGGGGGGATGTCATCAGGAGCCGCAAGGCGTCGGCGGAGAGGCTGAGAACGAGGCTGGGCTGTTCGGCAAAGGCAGTGGCCGTGCGCGGCGTGGCATTGAGGGCAGTGATTTCCCCGATCTGTTCGCCCGGCCCGGCCGTGCGGGTGATCCGGAAACGGCCGCCTTCCTCCCGTTTCACCACCACGCAGCCGCGCAGGATGAAGAAGGCCTTATCCTCAATTTTTCCCTGACGCAAAAGAACGCCGCCCGGCTGAACCTCCAGGACTTCCGCCATCGGAAGAATCTGCTGGCGGGTTTCCATCGGCACCGAGCCTATTTCGGGCAGATAACGTGTGAGCAGGGCGAAATCGTCGAGAACAGCGGTGCGGCGGTGTGCCGGCGGCGCATGGCTGGCCGTGAGCGTGTCCGCGCCGGGAGAAGCCGAGGCGGTGACGCGTCGGACGACCTGCATGGCCAGGATGATAAGAGCCGGTCCCGCGGTAAAGGCGGAGGCCAGGAAACGGGGGCCGACAATCGAGGAATTCCAAAATGGCCGCCCGCCCAGACCCACATAAAGAAACGCCGTGACAGTGTGGATCGAGACCGCCCAGACGATGGCGATGAAAACGAACGGAATGTAAAACCATTTGCCGGGTTTTGTTTTACGATAGCGGCAGTAGAGCAGGTAGCCGCAAATGTAAACATTGAGCAGGAGATAGCCGTTGAGCACAATGACGTCCCAACTGAGCATGGATTTGGGGAAGTTGAACTGGCCGATGCCGGGGATCAAATGCCAGAAACGATCCGGCCGCCCCAGGTCAACCGTGACAAACGCCAGGCACATCAGGATCGCCGCCACTGCGAGAAGTTCTCCGAATATGACCAAGTCGTGCAGATCCTCGTTTTTGTAAATGTAAACGGGAATGACCATCATGACCGCCGCCGCCGCCACGCCGACGAGGAAGGTGAAGTTGGCGATGTAAACGCCCCACGACACTTCATCGCTCATCCCGGTGACGATCAGGCCGTGCGCAAATTGCCGGCAATAGGCGTTGAGGCCGAGCAGGCAGATTACTGACAGGAGGCCAATCCACGCGTAGTAACGCCAGTCGCCCACAAAAGCGATGGCCGCGCAACGCCTGAGAAAGACAAAATAATTCCGAATCGCGCGCATCATACGTCAAAGTAGTAGAAGAACCGCGGCGACGTGCCCATTTCCTCCTTGAGCTGGATGAAAACACGCTTGCTTCTGAGGATGTAGGAAACCTCGCTGTTGGGGTCGAGTATGTTGCCGAATTTGCGCGCGCCGGCGGGGCAGACTTCCAGGCACGCCGGATAACGGCCCACCCGCGTGCGCTGGATGCAGAAGTGGCATTTCTCCATCACACCCTGGCGCCGGGGACGGTTGCCCAGATACGCCATGTCTGGGTTGAGGCGTTCCTTCGGGATGGACGGCTTGGTGAAATTAAATCGCCGCGCCCAATAAGGGCACGCCGCTTCGCAATAGCGGCAGCCAATGCACCAATCATAATCAATCACGGTGATGCCGTCGGTTTCCTGCCAGGTGGCGTGAACGGGGCAAACTTTGACACACGGCGGATTCTTGCATTGCTGGCACTGCACAGGCATGTAGAAGAAACCTTTTTCCGGCACGGATTCCGGCGCATAGAAGTGATCCGCTTTGTCAACGTCCAGCGAGCCGTCGGGCAGCTTGAGAACGCGGATATATTGGATTTCGGGGTCGCGCGACTGGTTGTTCTCCGCGACGCAGGCGTGGACGCATTTGCGGCAGCCGATGCAACGGGTCAGGTTGAGGCAATAGACGAATTCGACGCCGTCCATGGGCTTCAAATCCCGCACATGCGGACGTAGGCCGTACTGCTTTTCCGTTTCGTCCTCGATCCGTTTCAAAACCCTGGCCATGTCTTGCGGGGTCATCTCCTTGTAATACTTTTGCAAGAACCGCTGCATGGTGGGGAAATCATTCATCTCCAGCAGCGGCTTCAGACTGGCGGCCAGAGCGGCCAAGCCGGTCGTCAGCACGGCGGAAGTGCGGAGGAAACTCCGCCGCCCCATGGCGTTTGCCGGCGGCGTTGGATTCCTAGGGGAAGATGACGGTGGTTTGTCCATATTATTCCTGGCCGGTGGGGGGGGCGGTCGCGGCGGTAATCTCCCTCAATGGATGCGGGCCGGGGGCGGGCTTGCGCGAAGGAAACCGGGGTGAATGAGGGTTGTGGCAGTTCACGCAGGCCTTTCGCTCAATCACGCCCTTGCTTCGGTCCCAATACCCGCTGGTGCGGCCATGCGCGCCGGCCTCCCAGTCACGATAGGTTGGCCCGTGACAACTGCCGCATAATTTGGGGCTGTCCTCGAATTTCAACTCGCGTCCATCCCTGGGCTGGAGCAGGACCAGATTGGTTTCGTTGTGGCAGTTGTAACAATTGTTGTTGCGGCCGTGCTGTCCGTGCCCCATCACGATGTCGGGGTGCTCCTTGGCGACAATGATGTTCCCGTTGGTGTCCAGGCGCAGCGGCGGGGGTTTCTTCTTGTCATGACAGGCATAGCAGTCAAAATCCGACAGATCCTCCCCCGCCCGAACCAAGTCCGCGTAAGACTTGCGGGTGGTTGCCCTGTCAAGGAAGTTTGTGTCCACCAAGGGGATGGCCGGGCGCGTCAGGTGCGTTCCGCCCGAATCCGAGAGGAATCCGAGCGTGAGCGCCGAGAAGGTCGCGCACAGGATCGCAAGGGTGAGGCCGGTCTTGGTGTTGCTTGTCATGGCGTGGCGTCAGATTCAAAACGGGCCGGTGGGTTTCGTTGATGACATCGCCCACCCGGGTCGCGCATTTTTCCATCAAGACTCCGGTGCTGACCGCGCGGATGGCGATGGCAGGATACGCCCCGCCTTCCGTCCGAACGCACCCCGACTATTTCTTGAACGCGCGAATTTTCGCGACCAGCGCCTTGATGTCGTCATCCGACAAATCTTCGGCGGGTTTCATCCGGGTCTTGTCCCCGTCCTTGATGCCTTCCTTGATGGCCTTGGTCGCCTGCTCATCGGTGAAGGAAGCTTGAAATTTGGCATCGGTGAAATCCTTGATCTCCAGCTTCTTGCCCATTTTCGTATCACCATTGCCAGTGGCGCCGTGGCACTTCTGGCAGCTCTTTTCCCAGATCGCGTTGGCGTCAGCGGCGCTCAAGGCCGCGGTGCTTGCCGCCAAGGCAAGTATTGTCAGATAGAATTTTGTTCGCTTCATAGTTTTCAATGTTTCATTTGCATTATGGCCATGCCGGGCTGCCGCGGGCCGAACTCCGGTCCCTGTCGCCATCAAGTTCTCACTTTTTCCAGTGGCCCTGGCACAACTCGTTCATCTTCAGAACTACGATGGTTGAGACCAATCGTGTCCACTACCCCTGAATTGTCATTTGTGGGACATTTTTTGTGGTTCGCATCAGTACAATCGCAGGGCGCTCCACTTCTGTGCTCCGATAATTGTGATCTGCGTGACATTTTATGGGGAATGGGATCGCGCAAACGCCGCACCGGCTGCTTGTTTCCCAGTCTTGGGCCGCGAGAGCATCAACTCTGAAGGCTGTTCCCCCGAAGGCATTCGGGGTTCGGGGCGAGGCGGGTTGGAAGAGCTAATGAGGCAACTGGGCAATTGCGGCGAATCGGCAAAAGTCAAACAGGCCCCGCCGCGCCGGCGCGGGCAGACCGGCAGCGCCGCCTGGGTATTCCGCAAAAAAATCACTGTGACTCGGGGCGACCGGGTGCGACGGAGCTTGATTTTTTGATCCTGAATCAAACCAAACGCAAAGGCGCGGGGATCCCAAGCCGCAACCAAAGCGCTGGGTCTGAATTGAGAATTTGTCATCGAGAATCTCTCATTTTTGATTTAATCTTTTGGCACGATTTAGCACGAATTACCACGAATCAACACGAGCGGGAAGGGACGCGTTTTCGTCGGAACACCTTGGATGGCAGCGTGTTCCGGTTGAAATCGCGGGAAAACGGCCCAAAACGCAGTTTTCGTGTTTCATGGTGTTGTCGCTGCCTTCCGGGAATGCGGGAATAAGCGGGAACATCCGGTCATAAGCGGTAGGTATCAAAGCGGAATCCTTTCTTAAAATCACTGCGACTTGCTGTGACGCGGTGCGACTCAGCTTGATTCTTTGACAGGTCGTCAAAGTGGGCTTTACGGACAGGCATTGACCTGCACGGACGGGCACGGACTTCCGGCCGGTTTGACCGGCCGCGGAAGCCCTGTTCTTCACCCTTCTCAAATCCAGTTTCAGGCACATCACCATATCCTTAGACTACACATATCAAAAGATATTCAATAGTAAAATGAATTTTTTAATTATTTTTGGTGGAGTTGGCGCTTTCCAGAGCGCTGCGCTCAACCTGAAGAATAAATGTCGCTGAATCGTCTTCGCTAGGGCGAGCGGATGCTGTAGAAGCGTTGAGGATCGTTCGTCGTTGGCTGGGAGGTGAACTGGAACAGGCCGGGACCAATATTCGAGGATGTTCCGACTACCGTCCAGTTGCTGAGCGGCAACGACAGATTGGTGGTGGAAAGTACCGTGAATGAAACGGTTGGATTATCGCTGAAGGAAAATTGGAGAATGCCACCGCCCTTCATCTGCACACCGGTAAGGCTAGGCGATGCAACGTACGCTGCCTGTGTGACGGGAATGGTTTGGCCGAGCAAGATGATATCAGCGGTGCGGTTGAAGCCTGGGTTGACGGTAAGGGAAAAACTCACCACTCCGTTGGTGACGCTGCCAATCGTTATCCATGGTTCGGTATTGGTGGCGGCAAACGGGGGAAGCAGATTCTCCGTGACCGGAAGCACCGTTGGTAAACTATCGTTGCAGGCGGCTCCGGGTTCCGGCCTGAGGGTCGGGTCCACGAAGGCACGCGACAATTCCTTGATCGAGCCGTCAAGCGTGTCCGCGATGTAAACATTGCCCAAACCGTCCACCGCCACCCCAAAGGGGTTGTCCAGCCCGGAGGAAACCAAGGTGGTCACAGTGTTGTTGGCGGCTGTCCACTCCTTGATCAGGCGGTTATAGGCGTCGGCGATGTAAACATTGCCCGCGCCGTCAACCGCCACGCCATAAGGATAATTCAATCCGGCGTTGGAGAGCACCAAAGTGGTCACGTTATTATTGGCCGCCGTCCACTCTTTAATCGCGTTGTTTCCATAGTCGGCGATATAGACATTGCCTGCGCCGTCCACCGCCACACTTTCGGGGTAGAACAGCCCCGAGGACACCAGCGTGGAAACGTTGCTGTTGACTGCTATCCACTCCTTGATCACGTTGTTGCCTGAGTCGGCGATGTAAACATTGCCCGCGCCGTCGACCGCAACGCCACCGGGTCTGGACAGATTCGAGGAAACCAATGTCGTTACGGTGGCGTTAGCCGCCGTCCACTTCTTGATGGCGTTGTCCTGGGTGTCGGCGATGTAAACATTGCCCGCGACGTCCACCGCCACACCACCGGGATAATTCAACCCCGACGACACCAAGGTGGTCACGGTGTTATTGTTGACCGTCCACTTCCTGATCGCGTGGTTATAGGTGTCTGCGATATAAACATTACCAACGCCGTCTACTGCCACACTATAGGGCAGAGCAAATCCGGATTCTAATGTGGTTATAGGATCTGCCGCGACATAAGTTGAACCAGGCTGTGTAATAGTGAGGGTTTGGCCTGCGATGATGAAGGTGCCGGAGCGTGTCCCGCCCGGATTGGCATCGTAACTGAAAACCACATTTGTGCTGCCTATGCCGCTTTGATTCGCCGGACTGAGATGCAACCAGGTGGCACTCGTTGAGGCCGTCCAAGCGCCGTTCGCGGGCGTGACCGCAAGCACGACGCTATCGCTTCCCGCTGTTGGCCCTACCAAAAGCGCGGTTGCGCCGAGGGAATTGGTGGCATAGGGGGGAATGGAGGGAGCAACCTGCGTGATTGAAATGTGAGCTGGACCCCTATTTTTAGACCACTGGTTAAGTTCGACTTTTGCCGGTCTGCTGTAGATAAGAAAGAGCAGACTTATGAAAGCAAAACGGAAAAGACACAGTGCGGCCTTCAAGGCCAAAGT